>JAYVVY010000144.1:0-5850 GCA_043786575.1 Ilumatobacteraceae bacterium | reverse complement strand
GCTCAGACGGTATGCGTCAGCACGCCGCAACACAGGGCAACACCGTTGGTTCGCTCTGATAAGGATGAGGTCCACAGTTCGATTCTGTGTAGCCCCACTTCAACCACCCGGTAGACGAGTTGCAAGGCCCCCGCAAGGGGGCCTTCGTCGTTCCCGAGTCTGTGTCAGGTCCGCAAGGGCTGATGCCGGCAACACCACCACCCTGGCCGCGGCGGTCACCGATCTGCAACGTCACAGTCGAGGTGTGCGCAGTCATCGCACGGCGAGGTCGGTGGACATGCCGAGAGCTTCGTGGCCCTCGATCCCGCACACCAGCCGATAGACACCCGGCTGATCGAACTCGAGGGTCACCTTGCCTGTTGCTCCCACTTTGGTCGGCCCGACCTCGCCGAGGGCTGTGCCGTCGGGGCCGAAGACCTCCATTTCGTGGTCGAGCGTCCCTTTGTTCGTGAGTTCGAACGTGTACGTCGTGCCAGCCGCGAATTCCACTGTGTCGTCCACGGAGAAGGAGTAGTCCTCGGCGACTACCTTCACGTCATTACCCGCGGCGCCTGTGGGAACGGCGGCGCCGCCCTCCCCCCTGACCTCGATGGTGGTCGAGAGCCCGTCGCCGGCCTGGCCTGGCTTGCAGGTGAGCGTGTAGGTGCCTGCGCTGAGATCCGCGGTCAGATCGCGGGTAGTGCCGGAACTGACGTTCTCCACCTCGGACGCCACACTGCCGTCGGCGCGAAGCACGTACAACTCGCTGGTATCGCTCGCCTCGTTGGTGAACTCAAAGGTGATCTTGCCGGCGTTCAGTGTGTCGACGTTTGCGGTACAGGCGTTGTTGGTGCCGGTGACCTCAACCCGAGCCTCGCTCTTTGTGGTGCACGCGCCCAGCGTGCCGATGGCGAACAATGCGATGCAAACGAGCGGGGTGATGGTGGGTCGGGGACTCACAGGGGTACTCCTCAACAGGTCGAGTGTGATGGTCGTCGTCAGTGGTCGAAGGAAAGCACAAGACGGGGTCGGTCGGTCGGCGCCCCTTCAATTCGACAGTGTTACATGAATGTTATGCAAGCCTAACATCCATCGTCGGCGCGCGCCTATCGGCAGGGCGTTGCGGGCAAGGCGACTGCGACCGAAATGACAGCGATGATGGACGTGATGGCCGACCGACTCACCCGGCTGGCTGCCAATCACGCCTAGGACCTGGCGCCGGTGAACGACAACGCTCACCAGGTGACATCGCGCGTGGCCTCGGTCGGTGGTGACATGACTTGGCCATTGCCGTTGCTCAAGCGCGGGTCGAACTAGTCCGGGTCGACGACTTGAAAGAAGGTGACTTCTAGCCCGGTGGGGTCCTTGACGGAGAAGTTGCGGTGGCCCCAGGGCTGGTTGGCGAGGCCGCGCAGGATCTCGACTCCGGCGCTCGCCAACTTCGCGTGCAGTGCTTCCACATCCTCGACTTGCACGGCCACGACGATGCCACCGACCTCGACGTGGGGTGCCTGCTCGATGAATTCCAGACGGCCGACATCGCCGTAGCCGAAGATGCGGCCGCGGCCCTGGCCGTCGCCCGCTGGCCACTCGCGAGTGACCGGCCAGCCGAGCAGTTGCGCGTAGAAGGCGCAGGTGGCGTCGAACTCGGTGGTGTGGCGCACGATTCGTAGTTCCATGCCAGCACGGTAGCTACCCCTGTACCTGAGCGACAGCGAGCGGTTGGTACGCTCCGGCGCATGAAGATGCTGCGCCGAGCGCTGGTAGCACTGTCGTTTGCCGGCACGATCGCCGGTGTGCTGCGGCTGCGCGGCAAGGGTGGGGTGCCACCTCAGGAGGGCGGCTGGCGCGAAGTCAGCGTGCCACCAAAGTGAACGACGGCGAAGTGAACGACGGCGAAGTGAACGACAGCAACTCCGAGCCGGCGGAGACCTCGAGTGTCAGCAAGATCGTCGGCCTTGTTGGCTGTGGGGTCACTGGCAGCCGGACTGTCGCTCACTTGGTGCAGCACCAGATTCAGGTGGCCGTCTACGACCCGCGGCCGGGCCTGGGCGTGCGCCGTCAGGGTGTGGTGGTAGTCGACTCGCCCGACGACCTCAGTGTCTGTGACCTGGTAGTGCTGTGCCAGCCAGCGCCGCACCTGGAGCTGACCGAGCGGCTGATCACGCAGGGCACGCTGGTGGTGTCCATCGGCGACGACCTCGACGATCTGCGTGCACTGCTTGCGCTGGCACCGCTGGCCATTCACCATGAGACTGCGCTCGTGATCGGCGCAGGGATGGCGCCCGGCCTTTCGGGACTTCTGGCTCGCTCACTGGCTGCGCAGCTCCACACTCTCGACGAACTACACGTTGCCATCCACGGCACAGCCGGGCCGTCATGCGCTCGCCAGCACCACAACGCCCTCGGCGACACCGCCCTGGGCTGGCACGACGGCGAATGGATCGAGCCGCCCGGCGGCAGTGGCCGCGACCTGGTCTGGTTTCCCGACCCTGTCGCTGCGCATGACTGCTACCGCGCGGCGCTGGGTGACCCGCTGCTGCTGCACCACACGTTCCCTCAGGCCAGCCGAATTGCGGCCCGTGTCTCGGCCACCCGTCGCGACCGGTTGACGGCACGGATGCCGATGCTCGCCCCGCCCCACGCTTCGGGCAGCCTTGGCTCGGTGCGCGTCGAGGCCCGCGGGGCGGACGCGAATGGTGGCCGGGTGGCCGTCATCGCCGGTGCAGCCGGACACACCGGCGATCTCGCGGCAGCGGTCTGCGCAGCCACCGTTCTGCAGATGCTGGTACACGACCTGGTACCGGGTGTCCACATGCCCGGCGGCGAGTCATTGGATGCGCTCGATCTGCTGCACCACGCCACCGACCTGGGCGTGCGGGTGCAGGAGTTCACCGGCGTCGCAAGAGCTACCAGCTGGTAACTTAGGTGGCATGACGGCATCCACATCAGCCGAAGCAGCAATGGTGATGCCCTGGTTGCCTCCCGGCCACACGATGGTGTTGCCCGGCCGCGGCGAGGTCTTCTACCGCCACCACCAGCACGCCGACCCCACCGCGCCGACGCTGCTGCTGCTGCACGGGTGGACGGCCAGCGCCGACCTGCAGTTCTTCACCGCCTACGAGGCGTTGGCCGAGCACTACTCGTTCGTCGCCATCGACCACCGAGGTCACGGCCGCGGTTTGCGGAGTCCGGTTCGATTTGATCTGGTCGATGTGGCTGAGGACGCAGCGTTGCTTGTGCAAGGCCTGGGCATTTCTCAGGTGATCACCGTTGGCTACTCGATGGGTGGGCCCATCAGCCTGCTGTTGACGCAACGTCACCCCGAGCTGGTGCGAGCAATCGTGGTGCAGGCAACCGCCCTCGAGTGGCGGGCGAAGTGGTGGGAGCGGCTGGAGTGGCGCACCATCCATGTGATGGGGCCGTTGCTGCGTTCCGGCGTGTTCCCGCGCTGGATGCGATGGGGGATTCGCCGGATTCTGGGCCCCAACCATCCGCTCGAACAGTACGTGCCGTGGTTGGCGAGTGAGCTGCAGCGCAACGACACGTTCAGCATCGTGCATGCTGGGCAGTCGCTCAGTCGTTACGACGCTCGCGTGTTCGCGAGCGCGCTGCGCAAGCCGGCCGCAAGCCTGGTTACCACCCGCGACCGTCTGGTGAAGCCGCGCAAGCAGCGTGCCCTCGCCGATGCGCTCGACGCATTCGTGGTCGAACTCCCGGACGATCACCTGTCGACATGGACCTCGCCCGATGCCTTCGCGAAGGCAACGGTGCAACTCGTCCAACACGTCGTTGGCTGAACGACTTGTTGTTGGCTAGAGCTCTTTCGCGCGCTGCGCTTCCATCTCGTCAAGGCGCGCCGTCATCCGCTCGACGGCTTCGGCTAACCGGTCGAGATGATCGTTGAGTTCGCTGCTGGTGGGCACGTCGCCCAGTGACAGGCGAACACTGGCGATCTCGCGGGCTAGGAACTCGGTATCCGCTTGCGTCCGTTCGGCGGTCTTGCGATCGTTGTCCGTTGTCATCCGGTCGCGCGATTCCTGCCGGTTCTGCGCGAGCAGAATCAGCGGTGCTGCGTAACTGGCCTGCAGGCTGAGTACGAGGGTGAGCAGCACCAGGCCTCGACCCCACGGGTCGAATTGCCACCTCTCGGGCATCACGAGGTTCCACGAAACCCAGACAGCGATGATGACCGTTTGGTAGACGAGGAAGCGGGCGGTGCCCAGGTAGCGGGCGATGCTTTCGCTGAACTGGCCGAACGCGTCTGGGTCGTAGTGCACGCCGAGACGCCGACGCTGGCGGGGAGTGGTGAGGTCTTCGCGGCGCTTCATCGCAACACCGACCCTGCATTCACCCGCCTGCGCTGCCGCCAACCGGTGGGCAGCGTGCGGTCGAGCACATCGTCGACCGTGATGGCACCGAGCAAGCGCCCGGCTTCGTCGCAGACACCTAGCGAGAGCAGGTTGTAGCTGGCCAGACGCTCGGCCACCTCCCGCTCGAGAATGTCCGGGGTGATGGTGGGCTCCTGCTCCACGCAGCGGCCAAGCTCCATCGAGGGTGGCTCGCGCAGCAGCCGCTGAAAGTGCACCACACCCAGGTAGTTCCCCGTTGGTGGCTTGTACGGCGGCTGTACCACGAACACCTGGGCAGCGATGCTGACCAGCCACTCCGGGTCGCGGATCTGTGCGAGCGCTTCGGCCACCGTGGCATTGGCACCGAGGATGATGATGTCGGGCGTCATCAGCGCGCCGGCTGTGCCCTCCTCGTATGAGAGCAGTCGACGCATCACGTCGGCGTCTTCCTCATCCATTGCGTCGAGCACCCTGGTGCGCTGCTCGCCGGGCATCTCGGCCAGCAAGTCGGCGAGGTCGTCGTACTCCATCTCCTCGAGCACGCTGACCATGCGGTCAATGTCGAGTCCTTCGATGATGCGCAATTGCTCGGCCTCGGGTAGCTCTTCGAGCAGGTCGGCCAGGCGCTCGTCGTCCATTGCCTCGGCCAACTGCTTGCGCTGCGTCAGTGGCAGCGCGCGCACGACACCGGCCACGTCGCTGGGGTGCATGTCGCGCAGTCGGGCGGCCTCGGCAGCCATCTCGGCACCGGCGACAATGTGGAACAGTGTGGGCACATCGGCCACGTCGATGAGACGGTAGCTGGGGCGGCGGCGCAGCGCTGTGCGACGAGCCAGGCGCACCTTGGCCGGCTCCCACCACGTCTGCTTGCCGTCGGTGGCCTGGCGCAGCGCCACGTCGCTGACGGACTCGTCGCCGACTTTCTTGTCGATGATGTCGCGGCCCACCAGTAGCTCGCCGGGGCGGGGCTTGAACGGGTTGAGATCGACGTCCCAGCTACGCAGGCGGGCGCCTTCACTGTCGAGTGTGGCGATGCGGGCACCATTGACGAAGATGCGGCGACGTTGGCTGGTGGCGACGAAACCGAGCACCCTCGGTGCGCCGCCGCGGTGGCCGGGAATGATGACGATGTCGTCGAGACGGCCGATGGCGGCGCCGCCCGCGTCAAGCAGCGGCAGGCGCATGATTCGGAATGCGTAGATCAGCTCCCCTGCCATCGCGCCAGGCTACTCCTCACCCGCAGCTCAAGGGTGCTGACTAACGCCCTCCGATTGCGTTTTGTGTCAACGACTCGAACCCGTTCACCCAGGTCACAGCCCGACAGCCTGTACGTAAAACGGTTACGCGGGGGAGATGGCGACGCGGGTGTCGCTGTAGGCGACGCCGCCGCCCCAATCGGTGAGGGTGTCGTTAGTGAGTGAGTTGGCAACCTGGCCGTCAGTGCTGCCCTCACCAGCGTGATCCGCTGCCCACCAACCCCACGGCACCACGACGACACCGGGGCGCAGGCGCTCGGTAA
>JAYVVY010000143.1:0-5902 GCA_043786575.1 Ilumatobacteraceae bacterium | reverse complement strand
ATGACGATGGCGATCTCGCCCTCGTAGTTCAGCCACTTGCAGTTACTCGGCCGCACGACGCCCGCCTTGTGGCTGTTGAGCGCGCTGATTGGCTTGTGGAAATAGGTGGGCGCCGGCGGCAGCGTGACGCCGAACTCGGTGACCCGTCCGACGTAATTGAGGTGGACGCAGATGATCTTGGTGGGCTCCACAGGTGACAGGTGCACGGCGTCCTCGACGCTGATGGAGCGGCCGTCGCGAGCGACCAGCACTTCCCCCTCGCGCACCATCACCGTCGGGTACCCGTCCAGCAAGATCCTTCTGATGTCGGCCATCGCTTTCCCTCCGGTGAAACTTGCTTTGGGACCAAACTATAGTGAGCCGCATGACGCACATGAACGGCTTCATCTTTCCGCGTACCGAGCTGGGTAGTGCGTCGATTCTGCCGCATATGCCGTGGCATTACAGCGGCGACCTGCTGACGGTGGAGTACCGCACCGACCCGTCGCGCATCGCCGAGCTGCTGCCGGCGCCGCTCACCCTCGTGCCCGACGACCAGGACCCCGGCGCGGTTGCGATGATCTTCGCCGACTGGCAGAGCTGCGGCAACGACTTCAGCGAGCTGGAAGATCCGGTGCGCTCGCAGTACAAGGAAGCGTTCATCGTCGTGCGCTGCATGTTCAACGGCACCATCTACAGCCGCTGCGTGTTCATCTGGGTCGACAAGGAATTCGCCCTCGTGCGCGGACACTTTCAGGGCTACCCGAAGAAGCTGGGCAGCATCTGGCAGACGCGCCCCGTCACGCTGGGCAAGGCCGGCCCGCGGGTCGCACCCGGCGGCCGCTTCTCGGGCACCGTTGGCTATTACGACCGCCGCATCGTCAACGCGCACCTGACACTGCGCGAGGAGAGCCCGGGCAACGGCTTCGTCAACGGCCACCCGATGGTGCACTCGCGCTACATGCCGCGCATCGAAGGCGACGGCACTGACAGCTACAGCGAACTGGTGACCATGAGTGGCCGCGACGTCGAGCTGGGCCAAGCGTGGCGCGGCGACGCCGAGCTGGAACTGCTGCCCAGCCCCGTCGAGGAAGTCGCTCGGCTCGAAGTTCGTGAAGTCATCGGTGGCTACTGGCGCAGCGTCGCCACGACATTTGCGGGTGGGACAACGCTGCTGACGGCTGCCCCGTGAGTTCTGGCCCGAACTTTGACGGCAACGGTGCCCCCATCTTCGGTGATGCGCACCTCGACATCGTCGACCCCGACTCCTACCTCGACGGTTTCCCGCACGCGACGTTCAAGCGATTGCGTGACGAACAGCCGCTGAGCTGGTGGCCGGAGCACGACGGCGGCAAGGGCTTCTGGGCTGTCACGCGTTACGAAGATCTGTTGTTCGTCAGCCAGCACGTCGAGCTGTTCTCCAGTGCGCAGGGCATCACTTTGGAGGAGATCGAGGGCGACGACTTCGACCTGCGTCGCAACATGCTGGAGTACGACCCACCCGAGCACACCCGCTATCGCCGGCTGGTCAGCAAGCCGTTCAGTCGGCGTGAGGTCTACACGTACGAAGACGGCATCCGCGAGCTCGCCCGCGATGTCGTGCTGGAGGCCGCTGGCACCGAACTGTTCGACTACACGGAGCTGATTGCGAAGCAACTACCGATGCGCATGCTGGGTCGCATGTTGGGCGTGCCCGACAGCGACGGCGACTGGCTGGTGAAGCAGGGCGACGCGCTGCTGGGCAACCTGGATCCTGAGATGACCGACTACGCGGTTGGGTTCACCGACACCGACCAGTTCAAGCACATCCCGTTCCGTTCGCCCGCCGCACTCGAGCTCTACCACTACGCGCAGACGCAGGCCGAGCTGCGCCACGAGTGCCCGGGCAAGGATCTCATCTCCGCGCTGCTCGCCCCCACCATCGACGGCGAGTGCCTGACCGACCTGCAGTTCAAGAACCTGTTCGTCCTGATGATCAGCGCCGGCAATGACACGACTCGCTACACCATGGCGGGAGGCTTGAAGGCACTCGCCGAACACCCGGAGCAGTTTCACGAGCTGCGCCAGGCCTGCATCGACGGTGACACCACGGTGGTGGACCGTGCTGTGGAGGAAGTGCTGCGCTGGACGTCGGTCACGATGCATTTCCGGCGCACCGCCACGCAGGATGTGGAGATGCACGGCCAGACCATCCGCAAGGGCGACAAGGTGCTCGAGTGGTTCAGCTCGGCGAACTACGACGAGCGACAGTTCCCCGACCCATTCCGCTTCGACATTCACCGCTGGCCCAACGACCACGTTGCGTTCAACCTGCGCAGCCCGCACCTGTGCCTTGGCGCACAGCTGGCGCGCATGGAGCTGAAGCTGCTGTTTCAGGAATTGCTGCCGCGCATCACCGCCGTCGAAGTGGTCGGCCCCGTCGAGCGCCTGCGTAGCAACTTCATCTGTGGGATGAAGCGTCTCCCGGTTCGGATTTCGTGGGCGTGAGCGCACCGCTGATTGGTCTGTCGGGTCGCCGTTGGCCGGCCGAGTCGATTCCGTTGTTCGACTACACCGCGCTGCACGGCGAGGAAGTCGACGTACACCTCAGCGAGTTTCCGAAGGCGCTGGAGAAGGCGGGCGCACTACCGGTGCAGCTCACGCGCAACACCGACCCCGTGCAGATCATGCAGCGTCTCGACGGCTTGGTGATGACCGGCGGTGCCGACCCAGACCCGGCGTTGTACGGCGAAGAACCGCACCCGGAGTTGGGCGCCATCGAGCGCGGTCGTGACGACTGGGAGCTGGCGCTGATCAGGGCAGCACTTGACGCACGCATCCCAATGCTGTGCGTCTGTCGTGGCGCGCAACTGCTGAACATCGCCCTCGGCGGCACGCTGGTCCAGCACCTCGACGAGTCACCCACGCACGCGTTGTGGGACGTGCCGCGCATCGAGCGCTGCCACACGGTCCGGGTGGTAGCGGGCAGTCGCGCCGAGCAGATCTACGGCGGCGATATCCCCACCAACAGCCTGCACCACCAGGCCGTCGGGCGACCTGGTGAGGGTGTCATCGTCACCGGCACCGCCGAGGATGGCGTCGTTGAAGCGTTCGAACTTGCGGGCCGCCCAGAAGTCTTCGCTGTCCAGTGGCATCCCGAAATGCTGAGCGACCAAGTCGACCCAGCCTTCCTCTGGCTCGTGAAGGAAGCCGCCGACCGCCGTTGAACTCAAGTCGCGCTCGAGCAATTGGGTCAGCAGATCGAGGCCGTCAGTCGGTGATGGCGCTGTAGACGAGGCTGCGGAGTTGGCCGCGGAAGTCGAAGGAGTTGGAGGGCATCAGTTGGGTCATGAACACGACCCAGAGATCCTCGGTCGGGTCGATCCAGAACACGGTGGACGCGGCGCCGCCCCAGTAGTAGTCGCCGCGGCTCAGCCCGCCGGTCGCCACTTGGTTGATGGTGGAGGCGAAACCCAGACCGAAGCCGACACCGACACTGCCGCGTAGTTCGAGTAGCGCCACGTCTGCCGCCGCCAGGTCTTTCCCACCGGGCAAATGATTGAGCCGCATGAGATCCAGCGTGCGCGGGCCAATGATGCGATGGTCATCCAGTTCCCCGCCGAGCCGGAGCATTTCGCAGAAGCGGATGTAGTCGGCCATGGTCCCGGTCAGGCCGCCGCCACCCGACACGAAGGCTGGCGGCTTCGTGAATGCGCTCGTGGTCGCGTCGTCCATCAGCGTCGTCGTCTTGTCGGGGTTGCGGGCATAGTTGCCTGCGAAGCGATGCGCCTTCTCCGGCGCGACCTGGAACGACGTATCTGTCATCTCGAGCGGGCCGAGGATGTGCTCTTGCAGGTAGTCGGCGAACGGCTGACCCGACAGAGTCTCCACCAGTGCGCCACACACATCGGTGGCGAGCGAGTACATGTAGGCGCTACCGGGCTGGAAGCGCAGCGGCACCTGCGACAGCTTCTCCATGAACTCGGCCATGGTGGTGGGCACGCCGGCGCTACGAATCTCCAGCTTGCGGTACTCGGCGTCGACCGGATGTTGGTCGCCCATGCCCGGCAGCACCCCGCCATAGGTGAGGCCGCTGGTATGCGTGAGCAGATCGCGAAACGACACGGGTCGGTGGGCCGGCTCGGTGACCATGTCGTCGCCGGCGCCCGACACCCACACCTGATGGTTGCGCCACGAAGGGAACAGTCGCGCCACCGGTTCGTCCAGCTGAAACATCCCCTGTTCAAACAGCTGCATCAGCGCGATCGACGTGATCGGCTTGGTCATCGAATAGATGCGAAAGATGGTGTCGTCGCCAATTGCGACGCCGCGCTCGTGATCGCGCTGCCCCAACGATGCGGCGTACGCAAGATGGCCGTGGCGACCGACGGCTACTTGGCAGCCGGCAATCTTGCCGGGCTGGATGTAGTGCCGATCGAGGTGGACGGCAATGCGGTCGAGCCGACCGGCATCGAAACCGGTGGCGGCAACGTTCAGGTCCATCGTGTCTCCAGTGAGTAGATGTGGTTAGAGATCGATGGCTTCGACAGTGCGCAGGATGGTGCGCAACGCGTGAGCCAGCTCGATCTGTTCGTCTTCGGTGAGCGCCTGTGTGACCAAGCTCTCGTGGCGGTTGAAGGCGGGCATGATCTCGTCGACCACCTTGCGGCCCTTGGCCGACACGCCTACCAGCACGCGTCGCCCGTCGGCGCGGTCGTTCTTGCGCCGCAGCAGCCCTCGCGCCTCCAGGGTCTTCATCACGCCGGTCAATGTCGCCGCAGTCACGCCGGCTTCGGAGGCCAGCGAGCGGGCGTCCATCTCACCCCACACGCGCAGGACAAACAGTGTCGTGAACGCGCTCCAGCTCAGCTCGTGCTGCGCGAGCAATCCACTCTCCATGTGATTTCGCACGGCGGTCGCGGCACGGAAGATGTTCGACACGGCGGACAGCGAAGTGAGGTCGAGGTCAAGGCCGGTGAATGTGGCGCGCACGTCGCGCTCTGCACGAACCAGGTCCGCGTCGTCGTCGCTGGCGAACAGCCTCGGCACGCTCAGGCCCTCATGAGTGCGAGCTCGTCGGCGATGACCGCGCGAACGCGATCGCGCAGCGCGGGCACGTCGGCCCTCGTCATTCCGGTGGTGTCGATCGGCGCGAGGACCCGCACCTCTGCGTTGGTGACGTTCCACCGCCAGTCGCCCGCCTGCATGGCCTCTCGCGTGCCGTTCACGACCATCGGAAGAATCGGGTGTCCGGTCTCGATAGCCAGCCGGAACGCGCCGTCCTTGAACTCGCCCATCTCACCATCTCGGGTTCGAGTGCCCTCCGGGAACAGCATCACACTGACCTTCTTGTCGAGGCGATCGTGGCAGCCCTTCATTGCAGTCACGATGCTCTGCTTGTTGCCGCGGATGATCTTGATGTCGCCGGCCATGACCATCAGCCAACCGACCAGCGGAAACTTGAACCATGTCTCCTTCGCCAGCCACTTCATCTCCCACGGGAGGTGCGAGATCAGCAGCATGTCGGCGAAGCTCTCGTGGTTCGCCACCACTACGTAGGGCCGCCGCGGGTCGGTGATCTCCACACCGCTGGTACGGAACGTCCACAGCGGGTTCAACCATGTGTGCACGACGCAGAGGCGGCGGAACATCCATCCGGCGCGATAGCGGCCCTTGTCAAACGGGGCCGTAGCGATGAAGACGATGAACGTCAGCGGCACCCAGACAACCACGACGACGCCGATCATCAGCCACGCCCACAGGGAGAGAATGGTGCGCGACACGGGATTGCCGAGAAGACGTTGGCGGATTGGTGAGACGCGCATGTGCACATGCTGACACGCGGCGCCTGCTCAGTCGCACCTAGCCTGCACCCATGGGTAGGCGATGGCTGATCAGCGCAGGAGCGAGCGCCGTTTCCATCTTGGTCCTGGCCAGCGCCTGT
>JAYVVY010000142.1:0-4373 GCA_043786575.1 Ilumatobacteraceae bacterium | reverse complement strand
GTCGACATTCTGGTGAACAACGCCGGCATGTCGCCGCTGTACGCCAGCCTCGATGCCGTCAGCGAGGAGCTGTTCGACAAGGTCATCGGCGTCAACCTGAAGGGACCGTTCAGGCTTTCGTCCATCGTCGGCACTCGCATGGCCGCTGGTCAAGGCGGCTCCATCATCAACGTGTCGTCCGTCGCCAGTCAGCGGCCCAGCCCCACAGAGGCCCCGTATGGTGCCGCCAAGGCAGGTATCAACTCGTTGACCGGCAGCCTCGCCGCAGCCTTCGGGCCCAAGGTGCGCGTCAACTGCATCGTGCCCGGGCCGTTCCTGACCGACATCTCCAAGGCCTGGGATATGGAGGCGTTCAACGCCCGCGCGAAAAGCGCCTTCGCTCTCGGTCGTGGCGGCGAGCCGCACGAGATCGTCGGCGCCGCTCTCTATCTCGCCAGCGATGCCAGCACCTACACCACCGGCGCGCTAATCAACATCGACGGTCTGCCGCGCTAGCCGATCAGCGTGAGCGCTTGCTCCAGCAGGCTGACCGTGTGCGCGTGCAATTGGTCGCCGATCGCCTTCGGTGCCAGGCCGGCACAAGCGCGGGCATGCGTGCCCTCAAGGATCAAGCCCAAGCGATAACACGCGAGCACCCGGTACCACAGCAAGTTGTCGAGTGAGCGAGTGGACTGCGTGGCGTAACGGGCGATCACCTCATCGTGGGTTGGCAGGCCGTCTGCCATCACCGAAATACCCACGGCGTCGCGCTGCGGCCACGTCGCCAGCAGGTGACCGAGGTCGAGTAACGGGTCGCCAATCGTGACCAACTCCCAGTCGACCATCGCCGCCAACACGGGTCGGTCGCGTCGGATCAGCACGTTCGCAAAGTGGAAATCGCCGTGCATCAAACCGGGTTGTGCGTCGGTGGGAAGGCGCGCCGCAAGCCACTGGCCCACTGCTTCAACGCCGGGAATGTCGGGACCGGGATAGCCAGCGAGTTCGCCGTAGCTCTCGAGTTGCTTGCGCCAACGACCGACCTGGCGTTCAGCCCAGCCATCGAAGCGTCCGAGGTCTGCAAGACCAACCGCCACGTGGTCGACCGCCGCCAAGGAAGCGATCGCGTCGGGCATCGAGAGCCCCATCTCGTGCTGCCAGCTGAGGTCGCTGTCGAACGGTGCGGGCAGTCCAAGAGTCGCGTTGAAGCCGTCGATCGGCTCCATCAAGTAGAACGCGGCGCCCATCACTTCCGGGTCCGATTCAGCCGCGATCAGCGCCGGATGTGGCACGTCGGTACCAGCGAGCGCAGCAAGAGCTCGCGCCTCGCGTCGCATCGTCTCATCGCTGTTGGCCCGCTTGTTGACGGGCGGCCGCCGCAGCACATACGTCCGCTCGGCGCGACTGAAGCGCAGCAGAATGTTCTGCGTGCCCCCAGTGATCAGCTCGGGGTCAACGATTGGCCCGTCACCAAGGACGCGTGCATCCATCCAAGTAGCGAGCACGGACAGGTCGACACCGGGAATCTCGACACTCATGCCCACGAGTATGGATGCACCCGACGAACGGTCACGGACCGGACCGCTCGCCTGGCCTTCAGCCAACCAGCCGTCGGCGCAACTCAGCGACGTCCTGCTCTAGCCGACCAACGAGCGTTCGCTCGTCAAGCAAAGCCAGCGCTCTGCTTTTCCCCACCTCGGCCTCCAGGAGGTCGCGCACCAACTGCGAGACCACTACGCCACGCTCAGCGGCCATGGTGTCGAGCGCAACGGAGAGCTCGCCCGTCAGCCGTACCGACAAATGTCGGTCTCGAACAGTCGGGGATGGCGAGTACTCGATGTGCTGGCCGGTCTGTTCCTCGAGCCAGCGCAGAGCAGCGGGTTTCGACGTCACTGTCCCTCCTCGCGCTCGAGCGCTCGTGTGATCACCACGGCAATGTCCACAGCGTGGGATCGGTTGACGTCGAACTGTGATGTGCCGTCAATCAGCGCTCGAAGGTCGTCGAATACCTGCATCAAATCCTCCTTCGAGAGCACAACTCCGTTGAATGGCAACCAATCGAACCTGTCATCGTGTTCCAACGTAACACGCTCAAACCGTATGGAGTCGCAAGTAGCGCGACCCCGGCTGGGCCAACGGCGCCCAGCGATCAACCAGGTCGTCGCACCAGCCCCCGCACTCGCCTCGGTACATCTGCGACTCCGCTGCGCTGATCACCCGCCAACCGTCGGCGACCAGACGGAAGAACAGTGCCAATGAGTCACCTTCGTTACGCATCAGATCAGTCAGCGCCGGCACTACCAACGTGAGGGTTGGCAATGCCTGCATGCGGGCGACCACCGCGTCGAGCGAGTCGAACGCCTCAACCACCACGAACGCCCCAACCCAGCGCAACCCGACTTTGGCCAACGCCTGCACACCAAGTCGCACGACCTCGCTCATCGGCCCGACATTTTCCGAACGCTGCTGGCTGCGGTACGACCCGTATCGCTCGCGCGCTTCGAACAGCGGTGCGACAATCGCCGCATCGGTGTCGACGAGGCCCGCATGGTCGACGTTCTCCGGCTGCTCGGCCCCGCACGAGCAAGTCAGATGCCGGCGGCGGCGCTGGACGTCGTCACGCTCGCTTCGCTTGCCAAAGCTCACCGGCTGTTGGCACCACCAACAATTGAAGCCGGCCGGTAGCGGAGTGACTACCTTTCCGAGTTGCGCCGAGGTGAGCCCGAACTGGACGGCCAAAGACGTGACTGTTTGCTTCGTGTGCCAATACAGCTCATCGAGCAAGACATTTTGTTCGGGCGCGAGCATGACGCGACCTCCGGGACCGTAGAGGGATCACCTGGGAGACGGGGACGTCGCGCTCCGAACCGAAGCGCACCATATCGACGCCAGAGGGAGAAGCAACCTGCGGGTCAGCCGGTGCTGCGGACGCCGGCGCCGCCGTCGATCACGTAGGTTTCGCCGGTGATCCACGACGCTGCATCGGACGCGAGGAAGACGGCCAGATTGGCGATGTCTTGCGGGTCACCGAGGCGCTGCAGCGGCAACTGCGCGGCCAAGCGCTCGCCAAAGTTGTCCACCAGGTAGGCCGCAAAGTCGGTCTGGACCAAGCCGGGTGCGATTCCCATCACACGTGTTGGCCCGAGCTCGCCAGCCAATTGGCGGGTCATGTGGATGAGCGCAGCCTTGGTGAGGTTGTAGACACCCAGCCCGCTTTCCGCGCGCAGCCCACCGACCGACGCGATGTTGATGATGACGCCGGGCTTGTCTTTCAGGGCCTGTTCCCACGCCGCCTGACACCAGAACAGCGGGCCGCGCAGGTTGACGCCGAACGTCTTGTCGAACCGTGCTTCGTCGACGCCGAGAGTCGGACCGTAATAGGGGTTGGTGGCCGCGTTGTTGACGATGATGTCGAGACCACCGAAGCGTTCGATGGTGGCCGCCACGCACTCCCCCGCCGAGACAACGTCGCCTGCGTTTGCAGCGAAGACTTCAACATCGGCGCCCGATGTGAGCGCCACGATTTCGGCAACAGCAGCCTGCAGCGCATCGAGCTTTCGCGAGGTCAACATCACCTTCGCACCAGACGCCGCCATAGTGGTTGCGATTGCTTTGCCAATGCCGCGTGACGCACCGGTGACCAGCGCAACTTTGCCTTCCAACGAGATCTGCATGGCCGCGGACGTTACACCTGTGACGCCTGACCAGCCGAGGCTCGGCGCACCATCAGACAGTTCCACCGACAGAACCTGTAGTCTGTAGGCGCTGTGACACCGTTGTCACAGAGGTCGAGTGCAGCGGTTGTTGGCCATGTCCAACGCGGTGTGAGTGCATCCACGGCCACCCCTACACAGAGAGCCAATTCAATTTCAATGTCTTCCCCTCAAGACGCGCGTTCGTTCGCGTCCCTCGGCGTGCCCACGCCCATCATCAATGCCCTGGCCGCCGATGGCGTCACGGCACCGTTCCCGATTCAGGCAGTCACGCTTGCTGACTCGCTCGCCGGCAAAGACCTCCTCGGTCGCGGCAAGACCGGCAGTGGTAAGACCATTGCGTTCGCCATTCCCCTCGTCGCCGCACTGGCGAAGAGCAGTGAGAAGGCCCGCCCGGGCTCACCGCGCGGCCTCGTGCTCGTCCCCACACGCGAGCTGGCCAACCAGGTCGCGGCCACCATTGCCCCGCTTGCCAAGGCCATGGGCCTGCGCCACACAGTCATCTACGGCGGCGTTGGTTTCGGCAATCAGACCGGCGCGTTGAAGGCTGGTGTCGACATCGTCGTCGCCTGCCCGGGCCGTCTGGAAGACCTCATGAAGCAGGGCCATTGCCGGCTCGACCGCATCGAAGTCACCGTGCTCGACGAAGCCGACCATATGGCCGACATGGGCTTCCTGCCCGGC
>JAYVVY010000141.1:0-5008 GCA_043786575.1 Ilumatobacteraceae bacterium | reverse complement strand
CCTGCGGCGCTCTCCGCTCCACCACTGCTGCTTGACGCGCCGATGTCCTGCAACGTCTCCATATCCGCGCCAGCGCAGAAGCCGCGACCGGCACCGGTGACCACAATCACCTTCACTGCCGGGTCGGCGGCTGCCTCGTCCAGCAGCTCGAAGTAGCGGGCGGCCAAGGCGCCATTCCATGCGTTCAGCCGCTCGGGCCGGTTGAGGGTGATCAGCGCGATGCCAGGCTCGCGGTGTTCGATCAGTACGACGTCGTTACTCATCGTGCGGAACGTAGTCGCCGCTCTCTTCATCCGCCGAGACGGGCGGCTCCGCGGCTTCGTCCGCAGCGGTTTCATCGGCAGCGGTTTCAACGGCAGCGGTTTCAACGACTGGCTCGTCGTGCAGGTGGCGCTGACGGTCGATGATCAGATACAGCACGGCCGCGGCGACAACGAACACCGAGACCCACTGGTTCAGCCGCCAGCCGCCACCCGAATTGGCCGGGTCGATGCGCAATCCTTCGATCCAGAAGCGACCGGTGAAGTAGCCGGCAACGTAGACGGCCAGCAGCCGGCCCGGGCGCAGCTTCATCTTCCGGTCAATCAGAATCAGAACCCCGCACAGCGCCAGGTTCCATAGCGCCTCGTAGAGGAACGTCGGGTGAAACAGCGTGCCCGAGGTGTACCCCGCGGGAAGGTGGGCGTCATCAATTTCCAGCCCCCACGGCAGCGTTGTGGGGCGGCCGAACAGCTCCTGATTCCACCAGTTGCCGAGACGTCCAATGGCCTGCGCCAACGGGATGGCCGGCGCCGCCGCGGTGAGCACCCCGGGCACCGAGAGTCCCCGTCGCTTGATCGCCCAGACGCCGACGAGCACACCGGCGAGCAGGCCACCGGGAATCCCGAGGCCGCCTTCCCAGACCTTCAACCAGCGGCTGGGTTCCTTCCACGGCTGGCTCTTGTCAGTGACGATGTAATACAACCGGGCGCCAATGACGCCGGCACCTACCGCCCACAGAGCGATCGAACTCATGTCGTCGCGGGTGCCCACCCCGGCCTGTTCCATGCGGCGACCGGCCAGCCACACAGCCGCGACCACGCCGAGCGCGATCATCATGCCATAGGCGTGTATCGCCAACGGGCCGATGTTGAGGACGCCGTCGGACGGGCTGGGGATCGACGACAGCAGGGCCCCAGGGATCAGTGCAGTCATGGGTGCAGTATGTCAGCCACGGTTCATTGAACGGCTCGCTAGAGGTACGGGTCGTTCGGCCCGGCGGCTTCGTCCCACCATTCGCTCGGCGAACCCTGCGTCTCCCACTCCACAAAGGGGTAGATGCAATTCACCGGGCACACCGGCAGACACTTGTCACAACCGCTACACAACTCGGGGATGATCACCACATCGGGTCCGTGATTGAAGATCGCGCCGAACTGCGGCGGGCAATGGCGCAGGCATGCATCACAGTTGATGCACTCCAGCATCTCGATGCGCAACGGCGCGTTCTTCCACTTCTCGTTGCGCGAACGCTCAGTGATTCGGACCGGCCGGGTACCTGCCATGCGAGCGAGTGTACGACTCCCGGCACTCGTCAGATTGACCCACGGGTCAATGCCTGCTGGACTGAGCGCGTGGCCGACGATCGCCGTCATACCGAACAGGGCAACGAGCGCAAACAGCAACTGCTGCAGGCCGCCGAACAACTCTTCACGCAGAAGGGCTACGGCGCGACGCGTATCAGCGACATCTGTACCGCAGCCGGTGTCGCCAAAGGGCTGTTCTACTGGTACTTCCCCACCAAAGAGTCGCTCTTCGCGGAACTCGTGCGCACCATGCGCCTCAACCTGCGCCGCACACAGGCTGCGGCGATGGAGGCCGCGGCGGACCCGGTCACGCGGATTCGCCAGGGCGCCGAAGCAAGCGTGCGCTTCATGGCCGAGCATCAGACCTATTTCGCGTTGCTGGACGTGGAACGCACGGATGAGGCGTTGAGCGCCGTGATGAAGGAGGGCAGCGACGTATACGCGTCCGACGTCCGCAGGCTGATCGAGGCGGCTCAACGCGAAGGCCTCTTACCCGACGGCGATCCATCGTTCTACGCGATTGGCGTGCTGGGTTCGGTTTCGTCGTTCAGTCACGCGCACCGCAGCGGCCGCCTGACCATTCCGATTGATGACCTCGCTGCGCTCGTCGGCGATTGGGTTATGCAAGCGCTGACTGGTCGAGCAGCGACACCAGCGCCGGGTCGCGGCGGTTCATAAGCGCTACGAACGCATCAACGACCCTGGGCTCGAACTGTGTGCCCCTGCCCGCGATCACGTAATTGACGGCGTCGACCGACGGCCAGGCGTGCTTGTACACACGGGCGCTGATGAGCGCGTCGTAGACATCGGCAACTGCAACGATGCGAGCACCGAGCGGAATCTGTTCGCCCGCGCGACCGTGCGGGTAGCCGGAACCGTCCCATCGTTCGTGGTGGGAGAGCGCCAGTTCCGCGGCGAGTTGCACCAGCGGCGAAGGGCTGCCCTTCAACATCTCCGCACCCAGAGTGGTGTGAGTCTTGATGATTGCGAACTCGGCAGCGGTGAGAGCACCCGGCTTCAGCAGCACCGCGTCGGGTACCGCAACTTTGCCGATGTCGTGCAGCCGCGCTGCGATCCGTAACCGCCCGACGCACTCACTGGTCTCACCCAGTTCCGCAGCCAGTTCGGCCGCCAGATCGCCGACACGAACCGGGTGCGCACGGGCGTCGGCATCGCGACACTCGGCGAGCACGGCGACGCGCAGCAACGACTCGACAAGGAACAGTTCCATCTGATCGGTGCGTTGCACAACCAACAGCTCAAGGTCGGTAGTGCGCAGGCGAAGGATCTCGGACTGCTGGCGAGCCGCCGCCGTGTCGTGCTGGATCTGCAGCGTACGAATGCGCAGATCCGTGCCGCGGCTGAACATCTCCTCGTTCAGCGCGTAACGAGCCTCCTGGTGCGCAAGCGCGTGCTCGAAGCGACCCATCTCTTTGCACAGGTTGGCCAGCTTCTCGCGCAATGTCAGCGCGACCTCGGTCATGCTTGCCTGTGTCGCCAGCTCAAGCGCATCGCTCCACTCACGAAGTGCGTGATCGCGAAGGTGCTGCGCGACGTAGAGATCGCCGCGAGCGGTCCGCACCGTGACGACACTGCCCGGCGACAGCGCAACGCGGCGACCAGTTCGGTCGCGCAGGATGCCGTCCGCGTCGTCGAGACAACTGGTCGCCCGGTCCAGAGCAGACAACGAGACGTAGGCGATGGCGAGCCGAGCCAGGATCTCCGGCACAAACTCGGGCGAGTGCAGCTTGGCAAGGTCAAGAGCGGACTCGCCGAGGCTGACGGCGAGGAGGTGTTCGTTGCGGTCGGCGCGAACCTTGGCCATGTTCGCCAACGTGATCGCATCGAGGTCCGGGCGGTCCTGGCCCTTGTTGGCCATCAGAGCGGCCTCGTAGGTCACGATTGCGCGGTCTGTGTCGCGAAGACTGTGCTGGATCACGGCGAGCGAGTTCAGCAGCAGCCCTTCGCTCGACCGTTCGTTCGTTGAGCGATAGAGCTCAAGCGCGGCCAAAGCGGAAGACAGTGCTTCGGAAAAGTTGGCTGCTTGATACTGCACGGCCGCAATCAGGTTGAGCGCGCTGACCTCGGACTTCGCGGCGCCGCACTGGTGCGCAAGATCGCGTGCTTCGAGCGCGACAGCGAACGCCTCGTTGTTGAGGCCCGACGCGTACGACAGCTCTGCGAGGCGATAGAGCGCTTCCGCTTCGCCATGTTCGTCGTGGCGTGATCGAGCCATGACGCGAGCCTGCTGCACCAACGAACGCGCCCGACCAATGTCGGTGGACGCGACCTCACGGGCCATTTCGAGAAGATCGACGACCGAGTGGTCACTGCCGAGACTGTGCAATTCGGGCACTGTCGACGTCATCCTCACCCTCTCGATCGTTGCGCGTCGCGGCGGTCCGCGCTGCTGTGTCAGGTTAGTTATCGGCCGTTCTTGCCAAAGGGATAGCGGAGATTCCCGTGATGGGTCGCTCACGGCCCGTGAGCAGCGGTTTCCTCGTATCCTGGGCCAGTGGAACCGATGCGGCGAGAGCGTGCCGCGCGCCGAAATCTAGACACCTCCGCCATCACCGCCATCGCACCGGTGCTGGCTGTCGCGCCAGTCTGGCTGCTGGCAATCCTGGTCGTCTGGTTGCCGGTGCAGTTGGTGTGGAATGTACCGTTCCTATGGTTCGCCGGCGGTTATTTGGCTGCGGTGGTGCTCCTGTTTCTGCGGCCGGTGCAGGTCTTCGTGCTTGCACCGCTGATGGGTGCCCGTCAGCCGACGCCCGAACAGCGCAGTGTGCTGGCGCCGGCGTGGCGACCCGTCCTGCAGATGAACGACCTGCCGGCGCGGCGGTACGTGCTGGCGGTGCTGCCCTCCAACGAGCTCAACGCGTTTGCGTGCGGTGGCCATCTCGTGGTCGTGACGTCGTACGCGATTGAGGCACTCCCCCGCGACGAGCTGTCCGGTGTGTTGGCGCACGAACTCAGCCACCATCTCGGTCTGCATACCGTTGCGTTGACGGTGGGCCAGTGGTTGTCCATTCCGGTACTACTGCTGGCTCGTATCGGCTTCTTTCTGCAGAACGTCGCGTCTGCGGCCACCACCAGTTACGCCAGCCATTCGTCTGCCATTACCGCGATGGGGCGCACGGTTGCGGCGCTGCTCACCGCTATCTCGTGGGTGTTTCTCAGCGGCTTGCTGCTCAGCAACATGTTGGCCAATGTCGTCGGCCGCAACAGCGAGTTCCAGGCGGACAATCGGGCAGTCGGCATGGGCTTCGGCCGGCCGCTGGCAACGGCGTTGCGGCGGTTCGTCGCCGACTTCGGTGGCAATCGCCCGCTCACGTGGCGCGACCGGCTGGCTGCCACCCATCCCCCTGCGCGCACCCGGGTTGCTCGCATCGAGGCAATGATGCGCGCCAAGCGCTGACGCCGCGTACTCTCGGCCGAATGAG
>JAYVVY010000140.1:0-41758 GCA_043786575.1 Ilumatobacteraceae bacterium | reverse complement strand
GACTTGAACTGGCCAACCAGCCAATCGATGATGCGCTGGTCCCAGTCGTCGCCGCCGAGCTTGGTGTCGCCGTGGGTGCTCTTCACTTCGAAGACGCCTTCGCCGATCTCCAGCACTGACACGTCGAACGTGCCACCACCGAGGTCGAATACCAGCACCTTCTCGTCTTCGGCTCCCTTGTCGAGGCCATAGGCGAGTGCGGCAGCGGTGGGCTCGTTGATGATGCGCAGAACTTCCAAGCCGGCGATCTGGCCGGCTTCCTTGGTGGCGGTGCGCTGCGCATCGTCGAAGTACGCAGGGACGGTGATGACGGCCTGCGTGACCGTGTAGCCCAGGTAGGCCTCCGCATCACGCTTGAGCTTCATCAGCGTGCGGGCGCTGATTTCCTGCGGGGTGTAGCGCTTACCATCGATGTCATCGCTCTTCCAGCTTTCGCCCATGTGGCGCTTGATGCTGCGGAATGTGCGATCCGGGTTGGTGATGGCCTGGCGCTTGGCGACTTCGCCGACGAGTACCTCGCCGGCCTTGCTGAATGCCACCACCGAGGGGGTGGTGCGGCCACCCTCGGAGTTGGGGATGACGACCGTTTCGCCAGCCTCAAAGACGGCGACGACGGAGTTGGTGGTGCCGAGGTCGATACCGACTGCCTTGGCCATGGTGATACTCCTTCAAATGGATTCTGGGGGTGTTCTAGGGATGTTGAGCGAACTACACGCAAGCCTATGAGTCTTCCCGTACTACCCACAACCTAAACATCAGAAAACCTGAGTCATATAGACTCAACTTCTGCCGAGCATCACTACCAATCGAGGATGACTTTGCCGCACTCGCCGCGATGCACGATTGCGAACGCTTCCTCGAAATCGGCTGCGGGCAGGCGATGCGTCACGATGCCGCTGACATCCAGCCCGCTCTGCAGCATCGCCGACATCTTGTACCAGGTCTCGAAGATGCGTCGCCCGTAGATCCCCTGGATGTTGAGGCCCTTGAAGATCACGTCGTTGACGTCCAGCGTCATCGGCCCAGCCGGAATGCCGAGCACCGCGATGCGGCCACCGTGGTTCATCGAATCGAGCATCTGGTTGAACGCTGCTTCAGCCCCGCTCATCTCCAGACCAACGTCGAACCCTTCGGCCATCCCCAGCTCCTCCATCACCGGGCCGAGCTGCTCCCGAGCGACATCGACGGTGCGCGTGGCGCCGTGCGCGGCGGCCATCTCCAGGCGGTACGGATTGACATCGGTGACCACGATGTGTCGGGCCCCAATGTGTCGTGCGATGGCCGCAGCCAGCACTCCAATCGGGCCAGCGCCGGTGATCAGCACGTCTTCGCCGACCATGTCGAAACGCAAGGCGGTGTGGGTGGCGTTACCGAGCGGGTCGAGTACGGCGGCAACGTCGTCGCTGATGTGCGCCGGCACGACGAACACGTTCTGGGCGGGGATCACGATGTACTCCGCGAACGCGCCCGGCCGGGTGACGCCAACCCCGGTGTGGTTGTGGCAGAACTCGCGCCGGCCGCCCTTGCAGTTACGGCAGTGGCCGCAAGTGACATGTCCTTCGCCAGCAACGCGCTGCCCGACCTCCATCCCCTTCACACCGGCACCGAATGCAGCGATTTCGCCCATGAACTCGTGGCCCACCACCATCGGCACAGGGATGGTCGACTGTGCCCAGGCGTCCCAGTGGAAGATATGCAAGTCGGTGCCGCAGATGCTGGTCTTGCGTACCCGGATCAGCACCTCCCCGTCGCCGGGTACCGGCACGGGGACGTCCTGCATCCACAATCCCGGTTCCGCATGCGCCTTCACCAATGCCCTCACGACAGCACTCCCATGTCCCGCCCGACTTTCGTGAACGCCGCCACCGCTGTGTCGATGTCCTCGTCGGTGTGCGCCGCAGACATTTGCGTGCGAATTCGGGCTTTGCCGTTGGGGACCACAGGGAAGCTGAACGCCGTCACGTAGATACCTTCGGCGAGCAACCGATGCGCCATCTCCCCAGCAACCTTCGCGTCGCCCAGCATGACTGGGATGATGGGGTGTCCGGCGCCAGCGAGCGTGAAGCCGGCTGCTTGCATGGCCTCACGAAATCGTTCGGCGTTGCGCTGCAGCTGCCACTGCAGCTCGGTGGACTCCTGCAGCAGTGCCAGCGCGCGCACCGTCGCCGCAGTGATGGCCGGTGCCAGCGAGTTGCTGAACAGGTACGGCCGCGAGCGTTGACGAAGCCAGTCGATGACTTCGCGCCGGCCGCTGGTGTAGCCGCCACTCGCGCCACCGAGCGCCTTGCCCAACGTGCCGGTGATGATGTCGACGCGGCCCATCACCTCGCAATACTCGTGCGAGCCACGACCGGTCGCGCCGACGAACCCAACCGCGTGTGAATCGTCGACCATCACCATCGCGTCGTACTTCTCGGCGAGGTCGCAGATGGCGGACAGGTTGGCGATGACGCCGTCCATCGAGAACACACCGTCGGTCGCGATCAGGCGGTAGCGAGCGTTTGCAGCGTCGACAAGGCACTGCTCCAACTGCGTCATGTCGTTGTTGTAATAGCGCAGGCGCTGCGCCTTACACAGCCGGATGCCATCGATGATCGACGCGTGATTCAGGCTGTCGCTGATCACACAATCCTGGTCGTCGAGGATGGTTTCGAAGAGCCCACCGTTGGCATCGAAGCACGACGAGTAGAGGATGGTGTCGTCGGTACCGAGGAATGCGCTGAGCGCGGCTTCCAGCTCCTTATGCACCGTCTGCGTGCCGCAGATAAACCGCACTGAAGCCATGCCGTATCCGTACGCGTCCAGCCCAGCGTGTGCCGCCTCCACCAGGGCCGGGTGGTCCGCAAGGCCGAGGTAGTTGTTGGCGCACAGGTTCAGCACGGCGGCGCCATCGGCGAGTGTGACGTGCGCCGACTGCGGCGACGCAATCACCCGCTCCGACTTGAACAAACCCTGGTCGACCAGCCCCGAGGCACGCTGAGCAAGGTCCGCAAGCAATTCAGTGCGCATGGACGGACCATAGACGAGCCACGCAGAAGTCGTGACCGCCACCGGTGGCAGCTGGTGTATCGTAGGTGTATGTCACGCACCAACGTAGATATCGACGACGAGGCCTGCGAACGAGTGATGCGCATGTACCAGCTGGAATCCAAGCGCGACGCCATCAACCTTGCACTTCGCAAACTGGCGATCGTGCCGATGACTGTCGAAGAGCAGCTCGGCATGCAGGGCTTCTGGGCCGACCGTCCGGATGAAGACTTCAACCACCCGGATGGGCAGATCCGAGACACGCGTGCTGGTCGCTGATACTTCCGCGTGGGTCGAGTATCTGCGCGGTACAGGCTCGCCGGCTCATCTTGCTCTGCGAGCGGCGGTGTCGACCGACGACGTTGTTCTCTTGGAGCCAGTGAAAGCCGAGCTTCTTGTGGGAGCGCGGTCCAACGCCGAAACACGCGAATTGCGTCGGCTGCTCGAGGGGTTGGACATCGAACTCGTGCACCCTCGCGACGACTTCGAAGCCGCCACTGATCTGTACCAACGCTGCCGAGCGATCGGCGTGACTCCGCGAGGCTTACTCGACTGCCTCATTGCGGCCATGGCAGCTCGATCAGGCCACGCGCTCCTCCATCATGATCGCGACCTCACGCCGCTGGCCGTTGCCGCCGGCATCGCCGAAGCCCCCGGCTCGCTGTCCGCCTGACCATCGCAGGGAGCGTCCGAGCACGTCGTTTCAGGTGGGACGCTCGGCGATGTGTGCCCCCGCGTGATAACCGGTGGTCCATGCGTTTTGGAAGTTGAAGCCGCCGGTGACGCCGTCGACGTCGATGACCTCGCCGGCAAAGTAGAGGCCGTCCACGAGTTTG
Organism: Ilumatobacteraceae bacterium; assembly: GCA_043786575.1. GTDB lineage: Bacteria > Actinomycetota > Acidimicrobiia > Acidimicrobiales > Ilumatobacteraceae > UBA668. Next base: position 37,895 of record JAYVVY010000140.1, on the reverse strand, counting down.
CTTCCCATCGACTGGAAGTCGATCTCCGTGAGAGCGACGCCCCCACACGTGACGAACTCGTCTTTGTTGGTGGCCTTGCCAACCACGCCGAAGGCGGAGTTCGTCAGTTCGTTGCACAGTCTGGAGGCCTGAGCCTTGCTGAGCTGAGCCCACGTCAGGTCATCAGCCACATCTGCGGCCGTCAGCAGACGGCGCCACAATCGCCTGGGAATTGCCTCGAACGGGCTGCGGCTGGACAGTTGGCGCCTGCCCTCGCTCAGCCATTTCTCGGCGAGTACCGAAGCCGCGTCGACATCGGGCAGCCAGTTCACCGAGATGTCGAAGCGATAGCCGCGGGCAGCCAGTTCCCGCGCACCCCACGAAGAGATCTTCAGGATCCCGGGCCCACTCAGGCCCCAGTGGGTGATCAGAACCGGCCCGCTGCTGCGCAGCTGACTCTGGTGGACGCTGACGTCAGCAGACCGAACCGCTACTCCGAGGAGATCGGTGAGCCGCGGATCTGCGATCCTGAACGTGAAGAGCGATGGCGTCGCGGGTGCCAACTCGTGGCCGAGGCTCGTAGCGATCCTCGCGCCTGCGGCGAGGCGAGTGCCGCCAGTCGCCAGGAGCACGTTCGCGGCGGTGTAGGAGTTTCCGACGTCAGTGAGGACGTCGAACCGGTCGCCGTGCTTTTCCACGGAGATCACTCCCTCCGACGTGCGGACTCTGACCCCGGCGCGATGTGCTGCCTCCACGAGGACGTCGACAATCGTTTGGGAATCATTGGTCTCGGGAAACATCCGGCCATCCGCTTCGGTCTTCAGCATGACATTCCGGCTGGCAAACCATTCGATGGTGTCGGCCGCACCAAAGCGGTGGAATGGGCCGATCAAGGCCTTGTCGCCTCGCGGGTAGTGCTTGCTGAGCTCGCGCGGGTCGACACAATCGTGTGTGACGTTGCACCGACCGCCGCCGGAGATCTTCACCTTCTGCAACACTTGCGACGTCTTCTCGAGGATCAACACTGACTTCGTCGAACGCTCTGCGCAGGTGATCGCACCGAAGAATCCGGCGGCGCCGCCGCCGATCACGATGAGGTCCACGCACATCGTCGGTCACTGTAGGGCGGCACCGATGGTCGTCCCGCGTCGGTCACCCTGTGTGCGTCGCCATGAGCGATCGTCGAAGCGTCACACCAGACCAAAAGAGCGTCGTTGGGGCCCTGGCACGCCTCGCGGAGATCTCGGAAGCTCCCGGCTCGCTCGTGCTCTGACCATCGCAGGTAGCGTCCGGGCATGGCAGCACTTGCGCAGGACGCAGCACCCGAATCGGTCGGCATGTCGAGCGACCGGCTCGCTCGCATCGACACACACTTTCAGCAGTACATCGACGATGGACGGCTCAGTGGCTGGCAGATCGCGGTCGCTCGCCAGGGCAAGGTGGTGCACCACAGCGTCGCCGGCCAACGCGACCTCGCTCACGCGCTACCAGTCGAGGCCGACACCATCTGGCGCATCTTCTCGATGACCAAACCGATCACTGCCGTGCTCGCGTTGCAGCTGTTGGAGGAGGGCAAGTTCGAGCTGACAGATCCCGTACACAGGTACATCCCCGCGTTCAAGGACACCAAGGTGTGGCGCGCCGGCAGCGTGAACGCACCCGCGCTGGAGCCGATCACCGAGACCATGCAGGTCTGGCAGCTGTTCGCCCACACCGCGGGCCTCACGTACGGCTTCATGTATGGCCACCCGGTCGACAACCTCTACCGACTCGCCGGCTTCGAGTGGGGCACGCCCGGCGCCAACCTGGAAGAGATGTGCAACAACCTGGCCAAGCTGCCGTTGCTGTTCCAGCCGGGCCGCGAGTGGAACTACTCGATGGGCCTCGACGTGTTGGGACGCATTCTGGAAGTGGTCAGCGGGCAGCCGCTCGACGAGCTGATGCGCACCCGGTTGCTGGAGCCGCTGGGCATGTACGAGACCACCTGGCACGTGCCCGAAGCCAATCACCACCGCCTCGGAGTGCTGTACGGCGCGATGCCGGGCACCCGCCAGGCATTTCAGATTCCTGGCATGGGCGACGGCGCGCTGACCCCGCCGCAGGTGTTCGGCGGTGGTGGCGGGTTGCAGAGCACCGCCTACGACTATCACCGCTTCACACAGATGTTGGTGAACGGTGGCGAACTCGACGGCGTGCGAATTCTCTCGCCGCGCACCGTGAAGTTGATGTCCTCCAATCACCTCCCGAACAACGCCGATCTCACTGCCTTTGGTCGGCCACTGTTCAGCGAGAGCACCTTCGACGGGGTCGGGTTCGGCCTCGGCGTCAGCGTTACCATCGACCCGGTGAAGGGTCGCTCACTGGGCAATGCAGGTGAGTACGCGTGGGGCGGCGCGGCAAGCACCGCCTTCTGGATTGACCCGGTCGACGATCTCACCGTGTCGTTCTTCACCCAGTTGCTGCCCAGCAGCGTGCACCCGATTCGCAGCCAACTCAAGCAGCTGGTTTACCAGGCAATGCTCGACTAGAGCCTCACGGCTTACAGCGTGAGGGTGATGGATTGGCTGCCGGCGCGTTGGTGGCTCACCGCGACCGTCACCTCGGTGCCGGCGGCGCCCTGCACCACCCATGACGCCAGCACGCGCTCGGGCGTGCCGTCGTTCTTCCCATCGTGAAAACGTTGCGCGACTCGACCAGCGAGTTGCCCGAGCTCCTGTCGGGAGTGGCCGCCGCTTGAGCCGCGGACAACTTCCGCTCCAGTCAGCTCGGCGACCAACGGCAGCACGAGGCGATCCTTCTTGGCCAGCTCGGTGACGTAGGTCGGCAGCCAGCCGGTGTTGGCGATACCCACATCCACACGATGAACGTTGCCGCCGAGTGGCGTCACCTCGGTGTGGAGCACCTCGATGCGCGGCGAGCACATCGCATGGAAGACCGCGAACTCGGCATGGGGGGCCACCTCCGCCGCCAGCATCGTGCTCGGCGCGTTCGTCCAAAAGAAGATGTCATCCCAACCACCGATCTCGACCGAACCAAGCTGCGGGTGGTCGAACAGCACCCAGTCGGCATAGGCCTCAGGATGGTTCGCAACCGCCCATTGGTAGACGCCCAGTTCCTGCGCTTCGGTGGGGCCGACGTACCAGATGTCGTTGCCGCCGCGGGTGCCGGTGGCGGCCTTGATCACGTCCCAGAACTCAGTGGTCCAGCCAAAGACGCCGAGGTGGTCGTAGGCCCAATCGTCCGCAGCGCCGCTCATCGGGTCGGACTTGTCCCATGTGAACTCGTCGAACAGACCATGCGCCGTGTAGCCGGTGAGCGCGGTGCCGCGCTCACCCAATTGCTTCCAAATCCACACGTCAACAGGTGACAGCGCGCTGTCCGAGCGAGTGCTGCTTGGCCTCAGCAGCACGCCGCCCGACGTGTGGTAGGCGTTGTAGCCACAGATGTTGCGATGGGCCACGATCGCCCGCACGAGTGCGTCGATCTCGGGCTCGCTGAGCGGATGGTCGCCACTGCCGTACACGCCGGTGCCCCAACCGGCGGGGAAGTTGCGGTTCATATCCAGGCGCTCCGGCGGCGCGGGCGTGGGGATAGTGAAGCCGTCATAATCAACAACATCGCCCTCGGCGAGCAGCCGATAACGCTGCACGCCCGGCGCCCCTTCGGCGGGCACGCGGACCATGAGACGCGGCTCGTCTGCCGCGGCAATCCAGCCCCCATTGGGGTCGACGACGCGCATAGTGCGGATGGAACCGTCGCCGTTGATGTCGCGCTCGTCCAGGCCCGGCGACGCGTGACCGTCGCGCCATGGCCACGGGCGCACGCTGCTACGACGGAACTTTGGGTTGTCCGCCAGCACCCACTCGACGCCGTCGGGGTTCACCCGCGGCGCTACGTAGAACGTGCGGGTCTTGAGCGCTGCTGTGACCAACGGATCGGTACCGAACCCGGTGACGAGGTGCTCGATCAGGTGCAGCGCGGCGACACCGCCAGTGACCTCCACCGCATGGATGTTGGCGTCGACCCAGTGCGCTGGCTTGGTGTCATGCGCGCCCGTCGAGGTGTCGGTGATGGTGGCCAGCCACAGGTCGCGTCCCTCGAACGAGTGGCCGTACGACTCGACGATCATCAGCTCGGGGTGCGCCGCAGCGGTCTCGTGCAGCCAGCTTGTCAGTTCGTCGTAGCGCAGGAATCGGTCGAATGCGTAGCCAGTAGTCACAGCCACGACGCTAGTGGCTCAGTGTTTCGCTCGGTCCTGCAGCCACCAGTGAGCGGCCACCAACTCGGCGACCAACACTTCCGTCAGCAGCGCCACCAGCGGCTCGTCGTCGCCGGGGTAGCGCAGCTCATAGGAGGCTCCGGGCAGGTGCCCGCCGACGGCGACGAACGTGCTCTTGCGCTCGCGCATCCACTGCACCGCGTCGGCATCGAAACGGGAGCCGGTGAAAACGAGGGCTCGGTAGTCAAGGGTCTTGGTGAGGTACACGTCGACGTGGTTCCAGTCGCCCGTTTCACACCCGTCGGCGGCGCGGCGCGGGCCCTCGCGCAGCATCAGCGCACCCTGCAACGAGCTGCTGAGGCGCTCAGCCGGGGCCATCAACCAGGAGCCGTTGGGGCCGCCCAGCATTGTGTGCACCGTCGGCAGCCATTCGTCCCTGCTGTCCAAGAGCGCGGTCGCCGCGTCGGCCGCGGCGTTCACCTTCTCCGCCAGATCAGGCACTGTGCCAGTGAGCTGATGTTGCAAATGCAACAACATGACCAACGTGTGGAGGTAGCTACGGCAGGCAACGCCACCGGCCTCGACGCCCGCATGCATTTGCATCGTCGCGTCGGCGGGTAGCTCGGCGTCGGGCGTGTTGGTCAGAGCGATGGTCTGGCTGGTGCCGTGATGCGCACGGAGGAGCTCCAGCGTCTCCTTGCTTTTACCCGATGCCGTGATTCCCACAACGGTCAAGTTCGGATCGGCCGGGTAGCTCGCTTCCACGGAGGCCAGATCGGCAACGACGTTCACTCGGTAGCGTCGCATCCGCCGAGCAGCGGTCTCAGCGGCGAACCACGACGAGCCCATGCCGGCCAGCACGAATTGCCCGCCCGTGTCGACTGGCCACCTGATCGACGGCAATCGCTCGGCCAGGCCGCGCAACCATGTCGGCTTTGCCTCCAAATCCTCAAGAAACTCCGCAGCCTTCACGCGCCCAGCCTGTCACACGCATCGGCTCCGTCGACCCGCTAACACCCTGTTAGCGGGTGAGCAGCGCGGGGAGGGCGGCGGCTGGGACGTACATCCAGCGCGGTAGGTGTGTGGCGGCGTAGCAGTACTCGTGGAGCTCTTGGGCGACGCGTAGCGCATACAGCAGTTCGCGATTGACGGGGCCATAGGCCGCGAGCGCTGCGTCAACGGCGACGGCGATGAACTCGTCGACGTCAGCGCCACGGCCGGCGTGGCGACGCTTGACCACGATGCGGCCCACGTGGTCGATGGACTGGACCATCGAGGCGACGTCGATCAGCGGTGACTGAGGCAGCCGACGCTCTGCGCTATCCGACAATGGGTTGCCGTCGAAGTCGGTAATGACCACACGGTCGTCGGCACGGAGAAACTGGCCAGCATGAAGGTCGCCGTGAATACGATGCGCGGCCAGGACCTCGCCACTGTCCAACGGGGCCAGCGCACTCCGAACCGCTGGCGCCATTTCCAGCAACAGCCGACCCTCGTCACCATGCACAATCCGCAGTGCGTCGTCGAGTCGATCGACCGCTTGCAGGTGATAGGTGCGCGCCGCGACCGCACCTCGTTGCAGATCCGAGAGCGCTGCGTGAAGTGTCGACGCCAGCGAACCCATTTGTGTCGCCCATGCCACCACCGCGTCCAACGTGATCGAACCCTGCAGCCACGCGTCCACATCGTCGACGAACCAGTCCCACCCGTCGAGTGCGCCGGGCAGGTACTCGGTCGCTACCGCGAACACCATCTCGTCGCGTTGCTCGACACCGAGGAAGCGAGGCATCTCGCCAAACCCGCGAGCTGCCAGGTGGTGCAGCAACTCGACGCCCGGATGAGGCGCCAGCACCGGCGGCAGCAACCACTTCACCACTACCTCATCACCGACGATGACGCTCTGGTTGGTCTGGTCGACGGTGATCGCTCGCTCGCCCGTGAGCGGCCGGCCGACAAGCCGGGAGGCCACCGCTTCGGATGTTCCTGATGTGACCATCGAACGCGACACTAGCCAGCGATCATCGGCTAGAAACGGGGGATGGCCAGGTTCCTCTTCATGCCGGAAAGTGCGTACGGTCCGACCAACAACTGCATCGGCGTGGGCAACATCCTGCGCCAGCGCGGCCACACGGTGATCTTCGCTGCCGAGGCCAGCTGGGAGGGCCGGCTGGAGACGCTCGGGTTTGTCGAAGACCTCGTCCATCTCGCCGCGCCGGTCGAGGTCGAACCGCATGCGCCGGCCGAAGCTGCTGGCCAATTCTGGATTGACTTCATCCGCGACACCGCACCGGTGTTCCGTCAGCCAACCATCGAGCAGCTCACGGGGTTCATTCAGCCGACATGGCAGGCGCTGATCGACGGGGCGATGTACTGCCAGCCGCAGCTACTGGAGATCATCGAACGCCAACGCCCGGACGTGATCATCGAGGACAACGTCAACGCGTTTCCCGCGCTCGTCACTGCTGGCGTGCCATTTGTACGCTCGGTCAGCTGCCAGCCGCTGGAGATGAAGGGGCCGGACATCCCGCCATTGTTCAGTGGGTATGCCAGCGACGACCGGTCGCAGTGGGCCGCGTTCAACGAGGAGTACGACCGCACCCATCGCGAGATGTGGGCGACGTACAACGAATGGGTGCAGTCGTGCGGCGCGCCAGCGCTGGCCGACCTCGAATTTGTGCATGAAGGCGACCTCAACCTGTACCTCTACCCGGAGGTAGCCGACTACACCGGCCGTCGTGCGCTGGGTAACACGTGGCACCGCCTGGACTCGTCGGTACGGGCCACTGACGCGCCCTTCGAAGTGCCGGCATCGATTGCCACTAGCAGCGACCCGGCCAGCAAGCTGGTGTACCTCTCGCTCGGTTCGTTGGGTAGCGCAGACGTTGACCTCATGCGCCGCTTGGTGGCCGTGCTGGGCACTACTCGCCACCGCTATATCGTCTCCAAGGGGCCCTTGGCCGACGAGTACGACCTGCCCGACAACATGTGGGGCGCGGCGCAGGTGCCGCAGACCAATGTGCTACCCCACGTCGATCTGGTCATCACGCATGGCGGCAACAACACGACCACCGAGGCCTTCCACTTCGGCAAGCCGATGATCGTGTTGCCGCTGTTTTGGGACCAATACGACAACGCGCAGCGAGTGCACGAGCTGGGTTACGGCGTTCGCTTGGACACCTACGGGTTCGCTGACGAAGAACTCACGGGTGCCGTCGATCGGCTGTTGACCGACACGGACTTGCACACCCGCATGGCCGCCAGCGCAGCCGTGATTCGCAGCCGCAACGGCACGGTGCGCGCCGCCGACCTCATCGAAGCCGCTGCTCATTAGCTCCGTACACTCCATGACATGACTCCGGGTTTGTCGCTCCGCACGCTCCCATCGTTCGCCGGCCGCCCGGGCCCTCTACTGCTGGTGATCGCCGATGGTGTGGGTGTAGCGCCGCCGGGACCCAGCAACGCCGTCACCGAGGCGGACACGCCGGTGCTTGATCAGCTGTACGCCGGCGAGTTGTACACCGAGTTGGCTGCGCACGGGCCAGCAGTCGGGCTGCCGTCCGACGACGACATGGGTAACAGCGAGGTCGGCCACAACGCCCTCGGCGCGGGTCGCATTTTCGCCCAGGGCGCGAAACTGGTGAGCGCTGCCATTGCCACCGGCGCGATGTTCGAATCCGAAGTGTGGAAGGAGGCGATGGCGCACGGTCGCGCCGGCACGCTGCACCTCGTTGGTTTGCACTCCGACGGCAACGTGCATTCCCACACCGCGCATCTCTACGCGATGCTTCGCCAGGCTGCAGCCGAAGGCGTCAATAGTGCTGCCGTGCACATCCTCCACGACGGACGCGATGTTGCCGCCCGCAGCGCACTCACTTACATCGGTGCTACCGAAGTGGTGCTGGCCGAAATCAACGCAGAAGCCGCCAACCGCAACTTCCGTATCGCTTCCGGCGGCGGACGGATGAAGATCACCATGGATCGCTATGGCGCCGATTGGCCGATGGTCGAGCGCGGTTACCAGTGCCATGTGCACGGAGTGGGGCGACAGTTCGCTTCAGCCACCGACGCCGTCACCACCATGTACGCGGAGAGCACGACTGGCGATCAATACCTGGGCCAATTCGTCGTGGTCAATGCCGACGGCCAACCGTTGGGCAGGGTCGCCCATGGCGATGCCGTCATCCTGTTCAACTTCCGCGGCGACCGCGCCATCGAGATCTCGCGTGCGTTCGAAGAGACCGACTTCGCCGTCTTCGATCGCATCGGTCCCGACGACAGGCCTGCGCCGACCGTGTACTTCGCCGGCATGTTGCAGTACGACGGCGATGCGCTGATCCCGAAGCAATACCTGGTCGAGCCACCGACCATCGAGCGCACCGTCAGCGAGTACCTCTGCGCCGAAGGGGTCCACAGCTTCGCCGTCAGCGAGACCCAGAAGTTCGGCCACGTCACCTACTTCTGGAATGGCAACCGTTCGGGGTACATCGACCGCACGCTGGAGACCTACGTCGAGATTCCCTCCGACAACGTCGAGTTCGACACCACCCCGGCCATGAAGGTCCGCGAAATCACCGATGCGGTCATCGATCTGTTGCGCAGCGGCGAGTACCGGTTCGGTCGGCTCAACTTCCCCAGTGGCGACATGGTCGGCCACACCGGCAACCTGGGAGCCACCATCGAGGCCGTCGACATCATCGATGAGTGCATGCGCCGCCTGATCGACGTGATCCGCGATCTCGATGGTGTGCTGGTGTTCACCGCCGACCACGGCAACGCCGACGTGATGTACACCGAGGCCGACGGCGTGCGCTCACCCAAGACCTCGCACACACTGAGCCCCGTCCCGTTCGTGATCTGCGACCCCAACTACGACGGTGAGTATCACATGGCCCCACCCGCAGGTGCCGGCCTCAGCAACGTGGCAGCCACCCTGCTCAACCTGCTCGGCTACGAAGCCCCGCCGGACTATCGCCAGAGTGTCATCAGCTTCTGATCTCGTGCGACGCGTCCGCGGACGCGTGGGTTTCCACCCAGGGAACCATGTGAGACCCCCTCACTAGGCTGGTCGAGCGAGCTCGACTCCAACGTGCCCGAAGACGCCGGGCGGACCGATCTGTAACGTGCAGGCTGTGGATCAGGGGTTCTTCGAGACAGTGCGCGATGCGTTCGAGGGTTTCGTCTCGGGCGTGGAGGGGCAGCGCAACACGTATGTGCACAGCCGCGGTGTGAAGGCGTGGTTCGACGACGACACTCGTGAGCACTACGAGGCACAGCTGATCCGCGTGGAGGGTGCATTGCAATTGGAGGTCGGCTTCCACGCCGAGCATCCGAAGGCTGCGCTGAACGACGAGGTGCTGCGGCGAATGCGGACCACGGAGAAGAAGTGGCGCAAGACGCTTGGTGAGGCTGCGGTCGCCGGCGACTTCATCGGCCGCGCCGGCTGGCGACGAGTCTCGGAAGTGTGGCCCGCCACCGAAGCGCCCGACATCGACGAAGCCATCGAAGTAGCCGCCCGCCTGGCCGACTACGTCATCGCTCTCGAACCCGCCCGTCGCAACACACGACCGTGACGGCCACCAGCGGGGAAGCACGGGGTCACTAGAAACCATCTACCTCGGCACCCAGCACGACCATCCTCCCACCTTGCGATCCCGTGCTTGGCGTCTCGGGTTCGCGCGATCGTCAAAGTCGAGCTCGCTCGACCAGCGTAGTAAGGGGAATGACAGAGTTCCGAAGACCGTCGATCGGCGTGTCCGCGGACGCGTGGACTGCGAGGTACTTGCTACTTGTTCGTCGCGGCCTCGGCTTCCTGGAGCAGCTGGTGGACGATGCTGGTCTTGCCGTCGGTGTAGGCCACTCGGTCATCTCCAACTTGGCTGGCCAGTTTTTGCTTGACGGCTTCGTATCTGGCGCGGGCTGCTGGGTCTTGTCGCAACAGATCGCGCAGCCGCAGGTAGTTGAGCCACTGTTCACTTTGGTGGCCGACCACGTGGGCGTGAGCGACGCGGTGGCCGGGTTTCGACTCCAACACAAACACGTGGCCGCCGCTGACGCCGGCGTCGCCTCGGTAGATCCACCCAGCGCCCACCAGGCTTTCGTGAACGAGGTGCAAGTCGTCTTCGCTAGCAAGGCCGATGGCAATGTCGATGATCGGCTTGGCCAACAGATCGACTACCGAGGACGAGCCGATCTGTTGCACGTCGGCCACCTGGTTGGCGAGTAGATCAGCGAGGTGGTCTCTCAGCCGCACGCCGCCATCGACCCACTCCTGGGTTGTCCGCTCCAGCCGGAGCGTGTCGTTGTCGAGGCCAAGCCCAGCCTCCGTCAGCATGCTCAGCATCAGCAGCCGGTTGCTGCGGCGAGCGTTCGGCAGGCTTCAGCCAGACGAGCCGGGGCGAGCACGGCAATTCGTCGTCGAAAGGTGTCACTCGGGATCGTGTGCAGGTTGTCGAAGTTGACCACGCAGTCGGTGGGTAACCCGTCGACCGGGGTGAGCGGCAACTCGGACACCAACCCTCGGACGGTGCGAGTGACGAGTGCGACCACTACCCAACCGATACGGGCAGCGACAGGATCGCGGGTGAGCACCAACACCGGGCGGTCGCCGTCGGGGGTGGCTGCAAACCAGATTTCACCGCGATGAAGTTGCATCGCCTGCTCCGCCCCAATCGGCCCAATCTTCGGCCGGGCCCCAGTCGGCGATTGCTGCCAACGCCGACTCACCATCGGAGAGTGGCACCCTCGCCCACCGTTCGGCGTCGTGTTCCGATGCGAGCCGGTTCAAGTGCAAGCGCACTGCGTCGCGCAACAGAGCCGAACGGTCAACACCGAGCTCGGTCGCCCAGCGCTGAATCGCGGCGACATCGTCATCGTCCACACGGAAGCTGAGCATCGTCATACATAGAGCATACTCTGTCATACAGCAGCTCATCAAGCGGCCGCACCCTGCTGGTGGCGGCGTTGGTGGCAGGGGGCGCAGCGCAGTTCCAGCTCCTCGACCACCGTGTGGTGGGTGACGTCGAAGTCGGGGACGTGGTCGTACTGCAGCAGCGTGCTCGCACCACAATCGACGCAGGCTTGATCGCGCTCCTTCACTACTCGCTTCTGCCGAGTGCTGGGGTGGCGTTGCTTGGAGCTCGCTCGACTCAGCGTACTCAGGGGGTGCGACATGGTTTCCGGGCTCACGCGCCCGCAGGCGCGTGATCAGCTGCAGCGCGGCAGGTTGGGCAACCGTTGGAAGTCCGTGTCCTGACCGACTTCGGGCATCGCCCGTAGTCGGTCACTGAGACAGCTCGTGCGTTGTTCGTCAGTGCATTCGACGACGAGCGCGAACGAGACCGGGTGATCGCTCGCCGGTGGGTGTCGTAACCCGCGTGTTGACAATCGGGCTACGCTTCGCTCATGTCCAGCAAAAAGGCACAACTTGAGCACCTGCGCAACGCCACTCTGTTTCAGGGTTGCTCCACTAAGGACCTCGAGCGCATCGCGAAAGCTAGCGACGAAATCACGATGCCCGCGGGCTCGCTGATTGTCGACCAGGGCCAGACCGGTCGCGAAGCATTCATCGTCCTCAGCGGCACCGTGCAAGTGAAGCGCAACAACAAGAAGGTCGGCTCGTTCGGGCCGGGCACGATGGTGGGCGAGTTGTCGCTACTCGATCACGGCCCGCGCACTGCCACCGTGACCTGCGAGACCGACTGCACGTTGCTGCTGCTGGATCAGCGCCACTTCATGGGCGTGCTCGATCAGGTACCGGCACTGGCACACAAGCTACTCGCCACCCTGGCCGGCCGCATCCGCGATCTCGACCGCCAGTACTTCGGCTGATTACACCTCCAGCGGCGCGCCGGCAGCTTGCGCTCGCGCAATCTGGCGCACTGTCCACAGCCCGCCCAGCACCGCGAGGCACCCCGCCAAGATTGCAACGCGCCACAAGAAGGTTTGGTTGCCGACACGCTCACGCGCAAGACGGGCCTCGATCAGAGTGGCTTCCAGCTGATCGGGAATCTTCTCCAGCGCAAGCACCGTGCGGTGCAGCGCCGGGGCCGCCTCCAGCACCGAGTCGCTGGCATCCGACAAGCTGGTCTCCACCTCTTGCAGCGAGGCTTCCGCCTCCTCCAGGCTGACCTTCAGGTCGTCGACGCGGTTGAAGAAATCGACAACCCCCAGCAGTTTGCGCACGTTGGCACTGACCTGACGGGTGGATGCCAGCGCATCGCTCGTGCTGCCCAGCCCGTCGCCCACCACCTGCAGCACTTTCTCCACCTCGGCAGCCGACGACGCGGTTGTCTCGGCCAACAACTTGGCCGTCTCGATGGAGTCCTCCACCTGCACCAGCGAACCTTCCACCGCATCCGCCAACCGGCCAACAGCAACCCACGCCGCCACCGCGCCGACCACGATGAGTACCATCGAGACCAGCAACACCTGGGACAGCCGATGCATCGAACGCATGGCCGCATTCTGCACCACGATCTGAAAGCGACCTGACCATTGGCCGCCAACTATGGTGGCCAGTGCTATGAGCACGCATACCTCCCCTGCCAATGACACCGAGGAAGGCGCCGCCACGAGCGGCTCCGCGAAGAGCTGGTTGAAGGGTTTCAAGCCCCATCAGCTGGCCATTGGCCTTGGCATCTTCATGGGCGTTTTCACGCTCGCCTCGGGCATCATCCCGCAGTTCACGCACTGGCACAACGAGAACGCCGTCACGCGCGAGGTCTTCGAGGGCATCCCCGGCGCCATTCAGGTCGCGTTCTACACGGTCATCCCCATGCTGCTGATTTGGGGTGCCTTCAAGTTCGCTGACCGCGTGCGCAACTGGGAACGTGGCGCGCCAGACCGCCGCCGTACCACCCGCAAGAACGTCAAGAACCGCCTGCGTGACTTCCGCGCTGGCGCATACATGCAAACGCTGCTGCGCGACGCCGGCGCGGGCCTGATGCACTCGATGATCTACTTCGGTTTCATGGCCCTGCTCGGCGTCACCACCGTGCTGGAGATCGACCATCAGCTGCCGGAGAGCTTGAAGTTCCTGCACGGCCGTACCTACATGGCGTACAGCTTCTTCGGTGATCTCGCCGGGCTGGTCTTCCTCGGCGGCATCTTGTGGGCCGTCGCCCGCCGCTACATCCAACGGCCCTACCGCATTCGCATCAAGAGCAAGCCCGAGCACGTGGCCATCCTCGCCACCTTCTTCATCATCGCCGTCACCGGCTTCTTCGCCGAGGCCTTCCGCATCGCCGAGATCGAGAACCCGAACTACGAAAAGTGGAGCTTCGTTGGCTACCCGCTGAGCCGTCTGTTCACCGGGCTCAGCGCCGACACGCTGACGCTGTGGCACCAGCTCACCTGGATCCTGCACGTGGTGGCCTTCGCCGCCTTCTTGATCATGCTGCCCATCACGATGCTGCGGCACATCTTCACCAGCCCGCTCAACATGTACCTCAAGGATCGCGACCGGCCCAAGGGCGCGATGCGGGCCATGCCCAACCTCACCGAGACCTCACTGGAGAGCTTCGGCGCCAGCGTGGTGGAGGACTTCACCTGGAAGCAGCTGCTGGACACCGATGCCTGCACGATGTGCGGCCGCTGCACCAGCGTGTGCCCCGCCCACGCCACCGGCAAGTCGTTGGACCCGCGCGAGATCGTGCTCAAGACCGGTGAAGTCATGGCCGCAAGTGCAACGCACGGGCACGTCACCCCGCCGATGAGCACCGATGTCGAGATCACCATCAGCTCCAGCTCACTGTTCGAGCGCATTACCGCTGAGGAAATCTGGGCCTGCACCACCTGCCGTGCGTGCGACGAGATCTGCCCGGTCAACATCGAGATCGTCGACAAGATTCTCGACATGCGGCGCTACCTCTCGCTCATGGAGAGCAATTTCCCCGCCGAGCTGGGCAACGCGTACCGGGCGATGGAAAACCAGGGCAACCCGTGGGGCATGAACCAGGGCGAGCGCGGTGATTGGGCCAAGGACCTCGAGGTGCAAGTGGTCGACCCGGGCCAGCCGCTGGAAGCCGAGTACCTGTACTGGGTCGGCTGCGCCGGTTCCTTCGACGACAAAAACAAGAAGGTCACGCAGGCAATGGCCAACCTGCTGCGCCGGGCCGGCATCACCGTCGCCATCCTCGGGCCCAGCGAAATGTGCACCGGCGACAGCGCCCGCCGCAGTGGCAACGAGTACCTGTTCCAAATGCTCGCTGTCCCCAACATCGAAATGCTCGACGGCATGGGCGTGAAGAAGATCATCACTCAGTGCCCGCACTGCTTCAACACGCTGAAGAACGAGTACCCGCAGCTGGGCGGCAACTACGAGGTCATCCACCACACCCAGTTGCTGGAGAACCTGATCGGCACCGGCCAGCTGGATGTCAGCCAGGCCACCCTGGAAGAGCGCATCACCTACCACGACAGCTGCTACCTGGGTCGCCACAACGACGTCTACCTGGCGCCGCGCAAGGTCGTCGGCAGCATCAAGGGCATCGAGGTTGTCGAGATGCCACGCAACGGCACCAATGGCATGTGCTGTGGCGCCGGCGGCGCACGGATGTGGATGGAAGAGAACGTCGGCACCAAGGTGAACGACGAGCGTGCGATGGAAGCCATCAGCACCGGGGCGAGCCGTGTCGCCACCGCCTGCCCGTTCTGCTACATCATGCTGGACGACGGCGTGAAGGCAGCCGGCAAGGAAGAGAGCGAAGTGAAGGTGGCCGACATTTCCATCCACCTGCTCGATGCCATCGAGGCCGGCGAGCGTGCGCTGGCCAACCTCGACGCACCAATTGCCACCGGTGATCCGGTGGTTGGGTTCCCGGTCGCCTGATCAACCCATCAGTGTTGGATCAGGGTGCTTCGGTCAGCGTCAGCGTCTGGGTGCCGTTGGTGAGCGTCACGTCGGTGCCGGTGACCACGTAGTCGAGCGAACCGGTGAGGAAGGTGGTGAGCGCCTGCTCCCACTCGTTGATAGCCGGCTCACAGGCCATCCGGGTGAGGGCGATGGGCCCGATCTCGATGGCGCCATCTGTCACCGTGACCGAACCAAAACCGCGGTTGCAGCCGGTGGCGACGTACAGATTGCCATCGGCGACTGAGACGTACGCACCCTCGGGAGCGGTGGCGGCATCAAGTGACACGAGGTCCCAGGTACGACCGTCGAGCGCATTCTCGTTGGCAACCTTGGTGCGGTCACCAAGTGTCAGCGTGGTGTCGGCACCCTTCACGGTCAACTCATCAGAGGCCAGCGACAGCGTGGGGCTGCCGGTGAGCAGCGCACTCACCCACGCATCTTGCGCAGTAGTCTCCGGGTCGCAGGCCATCAACGTCTGCGCCATCGTGCCCACCTTGAGGGTGCCGCCTTCGATGGTGTAGCCGCCCGACATGGTGTTGCAGCCAGCAACCGCAGACAGCGTGTCGGCGGTGAACGTCAGCGTCACCTTGGTGCCCTCCACCAACGTCTGGCCCTCGACCTTGGTGGACAGGAAAGCGCGCCCGTCAAGGTCGGCGGCGGCAGGCGCCTCGCCCGCATCGGAGGACGACGTGGAGTCGTCGCCACAGCTCATCAGCACCACCGCGCAGGCAATGGTTGCGACGGCCAAGCGACGAGTAGTGGTGAGCGAAGAAATGCGATGGGATGTCGTGGACAGCATTCGTGCATCCTAGTGAGCCGAAGCTCTCGCGGCGGTGGCAACGTCACTGGCAGTGAGGACATTGCCCCCGTTGAGAAGCCCAGCGCGAGCGGCTGCTTCCACGGCCTCGGCTCTCGTGCTTGCACCCAGCTTGCGATAGAGCGCCTTCAGGTTTGTCTTCACCGTGTTGACGGAGATGAACAGCCCCTCACCAATCTCCGCATAGGAGAGGTGCGAGGGCAGGAAGTGCAGCAAGCGAAGCTCTCTCGGCGTCAGTCGATCATGATGTGCGCCGGCGCCCCGAACGCGCAGTGTGGCCTGACCCGCGCGCACCTTGGCGAGTTGCGGATGATCTGCAAGTGCTGGGTGTTCCTGCAGCAACGCCTCCACAATGTCGATCTCCTCGGCAAGGTGACCAGCGGTCGTCGGCAGATCCAGATCGGCGCGTAGGTCGCGCAATATGGCGACCGCCGCCTCGGGCGCACCGCTCAGCCGCTGAATCTCGGCCGCCAGCACACCTCCGCGAATACGGTTCCACGGCACTCCAAGTAGCTCCGCATCAGCGCAAGCCGCCTCGCACTTCTCGCTGGCCGCAGCCAGATCGCCAACTGCAACGTGGCACCAACCAGCAACGACCAGCGCCTCCGATGCCCCGTGATGCGGCCGGGCACCTAGTGCCTCTGCACGAGCACAGGCCGCAGTGGCCAACTCTGTCGCGCGCCCCAACTGGCCGTGAGCGAACGCCAACCAGGCGTCGAGGGCCGGTACGGTGACGTCGGTGACGACTGGTGGACCGTCGATCGTCAGAGCCCGGTCCACCCACATTGCGGCATCGTCAAAGCGACCTGCCGCCAGCATCACACGGGCAGCTGTGGTCGCAAAGCGACCTTCGACGGCGGTCGACGTTCCGGCGTGACCCGCTTGCTCGAACTCCGCCACCTGCGCAAGCGCCGCTGCGACTTCTCCACCCAGCAGCGCGATCATTCCCCTGACCGCGCAGCTCCGCTGGCGCAGCGCAATGTCAAAGCTCGGCATCATTTCATCGCCTGTGTCGCACCACCGTGATGCCTCGGCCAGGTTGCCAACGAAAAGCCACGCCACGGCGACATCGAATGCAAATGGGGCATCGTCGTGTGCGGCGGCCAACGGCAGCAGACGAGTCAGCTGGGCCAGACCAAGGCGATCGCCACGGTCGACCAGTGCCAGCACCGGCCGCAGTACTAGCTCGGCCGCGGCCTGTACTTCGCCGACCGCGACAAGATGACGGTGCGCCCCGCTGAAATCACCGCGCTCCTGCAGAAGAGTCGCCGCGCGACGATGAAGTGTCTGGCGAAGTTCGGGGTCGAGCCACATCAGCTCGTGTTCCAACATCTCGCGCATCAGCGGGTGGAGGCGGACGGTGCCAGTGTGTGGGTCGTGGTTGGCCAGGAAACCGGGATGCACGCACACGTGGTGCGCGACCGCAACGGCCTCATTGCCCAGCAGGTCGCAGCACAGCTGCGCATCAAAGGTTCGCAGCACCGACAGCGACAGCACTGTGCGCCGCTCATCGGCGGTCAGCTGATCCAGCATTTCGGTCGCGAAGTACTGGGCGAACAGTCGGTCAGCCCCACTGAGCTGTTGCGCAGCCAGCGCCGCATCGCCCGCCACCGTCACCGAGCGCGCCGCAAGGACGACCCCTGTCGCCCAGCCTTGCGCACGGGCGGCAACCGCCGCCGCAACGGCTGGCTCAAGATCGACGTCGGGTAGCAACGCAATCGCATCGTTGGCTTCCGCTTCCGTAAACCGCAGCGCGTCGTCATCGATCTCGCACACCCAGCCTTGCGCGCGCCAGCGACCGATCGGCAGCTCCGGCAAACGACGGCCGACGACCACGAAACGAACGACATCGCCCACTCTGTCGATGAGGAGTGCCAGCCCGTCAAGCACGGACCTGTCGGTCAGCGCCGAGACACCGTCGATAACGATGGTTGCGGGAGTGCCGGAAGTCTCGATCGCGGAGATGAGTGCGGTAAGAAAGGCCGGATCTGTGGCGCCTCGCGCAGCCAGCAATTGCTCGGGCCCGTCGTCGATGGCGGGCTCCGCCCATCGGAGCGCTCCGATCAGGTGCCGCCAAAACGTCGATGGGTCGGAATCAAGCGAATCGACGTTCAACCACCCGAAGGGACGGTGGTCAGCATCGACGATCTGTTGTGCAGCGATCGACTTCCCACAACCGGCGGCAGCGATGATGGTCAGTACCCTGCTGCCCTCACCCCACGGATCCAGCAGTCGGTCGCGGACGATGACCCCCGCCGGAACCTCCGGTGGAATCAACTTCCCAACGATGACAGGGGATACGCGAACCAGAGGTCCATCGGCTACTGCTGTTTTGGCGCCCACATCTCGTTGACGTTCGCTTTGCGAATGTCGCACGCGCCGATCCTAGGCAGACCTTCTGGGGACGTGCCCAACGCTGCTCGTGATCGATTTCGTCGAAAGACGGCCCGGCACTGTCAGCAATTCCACCCGATTCGGGTCTGCACGGCTGGCTACACCATCTCTACGCTCAACAATCGTTCGATCTCGAACGCAAGGGGCCTGCGAGGTGGCCAGCGATGACAATCCACAGTGACATTCCTACCCGTGCACAGATTGAGCGACTGCTGGAAAGCCGGTCCGCATCGTCGGTGTCCATCTTTCTGCCAACGAGCCGCAGCACACTGGGGGCACGAAGCGACAGAGTGACCTTTGCCAACCTCGTTGAGACCACTCTCGATCGCCTCCGTGAGAGCGGCGCACCGGCTAGCGACATCAGCAGAGTGGACGAAGGCCTTCAGGCCATCGTCGAGGACGACGAGTTCTGGACCCGACAGGCCGACAGCCTGGCCGTGTTCGTGACACCGGATAGCGCACAGGCGTTCCGGCTCCCCAATCAGCTGACCGAGCTGGTGCAGGTCGCAGACCGGTTCCACGTCAAGCCGCTGCTGCGCGCCGTTACGTTCCCGCAGGCCGCGTACGTGCTTGCACTCTCAAAGGGTGCTGTCCGGCTGCTGGAAATCGGGCCGGACGCGGCACCCCAGGACGTCTCCGTTGCCGAGCTTCCCAGCGACGCGTGGGACCCACGCTCGAACAAGGTCTTCATGGCCCGCGACCGCAACTACGTTCGCCAGATCGACCATGCATTGCGTGGCGTTCTCAACGGTTCGGACCTGCCGCTCATCCTCGCCGCAACCGAGGGAATTGCCGCCCTCTACCGCACCGTCAACACCTACCCGCACCTCGCCGACACCCGTTGGCCGGGCAACCCCGAGGAAGCAACTGATGCCGAGCTCGCAGCCGGCGCGCGAACCATTCTCGATGAGGTCTACGCCGCCCAGTTGGCGGAGACCTCAGCGCTGTTCAATCAGCGGCTCTCACAGGGACGCGCTGCCACCGACCTCTCCGACATCGCTCGCCTGGCCACCCTCGGCGCCGTCGACACCGTGTTCGTCGACATCGACGGGATCGTGCCCGGCTCGATCGACGAGGAGACAGGCGCGCTGACGTTCGACGTCGCGGCTGACAGCGAGGACGCTGCTTCGGACACCTACGGGATCGTCGACGAGATCGCACGTCGAGTGTTCCTGGCCAGCGGCCAAGTGCTGGCGGTGCGCGCTGCCGACATTCCCGGTGGCGGCCCCGCGGCCGCCATCCTGCGCTACGTCGTGTGATACGCCGGTACTGATGACGGCCGAGCCTGACCTCTCCGACACCGGGCCACTGGTGCACTTCCTCGTCGAGTTGGGCGGGGCGCTCGTGCTCTCGGGCGAGGCGGTGGATGAGGTGCGCGACATCCTGAAAAGCGTCTCGCTGCACGCGGGAGACCAGCGCATCGACATCATTGTGTTGCCCACGGTGCTGATGATCCAGGCGGGAACGGCGGCCGACGCGCGCATCCAAATCAGCTCGGTCGTCGCCGCCAGCGGTCTGCGGCTGGACCAGGTCAGCGCCGTGTACGAGCTGGTCAGAAGGGCGACCAGCGGAGACCTGAGCCCGGTTCAGGGCCTGGCTGAGCTGGAGACAATTCGCGCGACTCAGGCACCCCACGGCCCCGTCGTGCGCACACTTGGGCTGGGCGTACTGTCGGCCGGCTTTGCGCTGGCTCTGCAGCCCACGCTGTTTGGCGTACTTGGTGCCTTCGTCCTGGGTGTGCTCGTTGGTCTCGTGTTGCTGATTCGCATCCCGGAACTCAAGGCTGTGATGCCCGTCCTCGTCTCGTTCACCGTCGCGGCAATCGTGTTCGTCGTGGCACAGCACTACGACGGCGAGAACCCCATCCGTAGTCTGATTCCGCCGCTGGTCGTGTTCCTTCCCGGTGCGGCTATCACCACTGGAACGATGGAGTTGGCAGCGGGCCAAACAATCAGTGGCTCTAGTCGCCTCGTGGAAGGGCTCGTCGACTTGATGTTGCTGTCATTCGGCATCATCGCGGCCGCCGCGCTGGTAGGAGCACCGACCGCCGACCTGCTTGATCGGCCCCTCGATCGACTGGGTGTGTGGACCGTGCCGATTTCGTTGTTGGCGATCGCCATCGGCAACCATCTCCACCTGTGTGCGCCGCGCCGAACCGTGCCGTGGATCCTGCTGGTTCTCGCTGTCGCCTGGGGCGGCCAAGCCGCTGGGGCGGCATTGTTCTCCGCCGAGCTCTCCGGCTTCTTTGGTGCACTTGCAATGACACCCGTCGTGCTGCTCATCGGCCGCTACCCGAAGGGCCCACCGACAATGGTGCTCTTTCTTCCGGCGTTTTGGCTGCTGGTGCCAGGTGCCGCCGGCCTGATTGGTGTCACCGCGATCGTGGGCACCAACTCGCGGCTGGGGCCCGCCGACTTCACCGCCACCATGGTCACGGTCCTCGCGATCTCGCTCGGCGTGCTGATGGGGACTGCCGCAGTTCGTGCCACGAGCTACATGCATCGCAGCCCTGAGCGTGCGGTCTAGAAGCGCCAGATCAGCGGGACCAGGCCCATCACGACCACGAAGTACCACAGCACCATCGGCAAGCCGAGCTTGGCGTAGTCACCAAACTTGTAGCCGCCGGGCCCCATCACCATCATGTTGGCCGGCGTCGCCACGGGAGTGAGGAACGAGGCCGCGCAGGCAACGGTGAGCGTCATCAATACCGGCCGCGCTGACACGTCGAGTTCGGTGGCTGCCGACACCGCCACCGGGATGAGGATGAGCGCCGTCGCCGTGTTGCTGATCAGCTGCCCCATCATCACCGTCAGGAGGAAGAGGCCGGCGAGCAATGCATACGGACCCGAGTCGCCAACGACCGACACCAACCCGTGGGCGATCTTGTCCGCCGCGCCGGTCTCTTGAATGGCGGTCGACATCGGGATCATGCCACCCACCAAAATGACCGCCGTCCACGACACGCCGCGATAGGCTTGCTCGGGCGTCAGTACTCGAAAGAGCACCATGGCCATCGCAGCCAGCAGGCTGGCGACCACCGACGGCACCGCGCCCGTCGCCATCAGCACCACCATGACTGCGAGAATGGCGATGGCGCGCTTGGCGCCGAGCCCCAGCGGCACAGCCTGGCGGCGCACCATCGATGGCGCATCGACGGCGAGCACGTTGGGGTCGGCGTCGATGTTGGCGTCGAGCGCAGTCCACTCACCCTGCACCAACAGCGTGTCGCCAACAGCCAGTTTCACCGCCTTGGGGCCGAGGTCGATGCCCTTGCGCTGCACTGCGAGAATGACCAGGTCGCCGCTGTCGGTCACCATGCCAGGGAAGACGGACTCGCCGATGAAGCCAGACCGTGGCGGCACCACCAGCTCGGCCAAACCGTGCTCGCGAGTGAACAGCTCCTCGCGCTCGTCAACCAACGTGGGGGAGGTGACAAAGGCGAGTCCCTCGACCGCACACAGCCGCTCGACCACATCGACGGTGCCACGCACAATCAGGATGTCGTCGGCAGCGATATCCGTGGTGCGCGACGGCAGGCCGTCACCACCGTGTTGGACACCAACAACGATCACGGCTGCGTAGTCCGTCAGGTTCAACGCCTGACCAGTTTGACCGACAAACGCCGACGTCGCGCCAACGCGGAGACGGAACACCGAGTGGTCGCTGAGGTACTGGTCGCGCAGCGTGCGCGCGTGCGAGCTGAGGTCGGCGGGAATGTTCTTCGCCGTGCGCGAGGGAAGCAGTCGGTTGCCGAAGACCACCACGATGACCACGGTGCCGATCAGCAGTGGCACGCCCAGCAGCGTGAAGGAGAAGAATGAGAATCGGCCAACACCGGCGTCGTAGGCCGCCTCCGAGACCAGCACGTTGACCGGCGTACCGGTGAGCGCCAACATGGAGCCGGCATGCGCTGCGAATGCCAACGGCATCAGCATCTGTGAGGGTGGCCGGCCCAGCTGCACCGCCAAAATCACGACCATCGGGATGAGGGCTGCGACCGCGCCATTCACACTGATCAGCGCGGTCAGCAATGCGACCAACAGCATCATCATGACCATCACGCGCGGACCACCACCGCCGGATCGAAGCATCAATTGCTGCCCAGCCCAGGCGGTGGTGCCAGTCGCGTCGAGGCCCTCGCTGACCACGAACAGCGAGGCGATCAAGATGACAGTTGGCTCACCGAACCCGGCCAGCGACTGCTGCAATTCCAGCACCCCGGTGGCGTACAGCGACAGCGCCGCACCCAGGGCCACCAGCTCGACGGGCAGCTTGTTCCACACGAAGAGGACCACCACCGCTGCCAAGATCGTGAAGGTGATGTTGATGTCGCTGATGACCGTCTCCTTCTCACTTCGTCGACTCTCGATGCATCGACCGGGCGAACCGTGTCACCGTACAAAGCTATTGAAGGCTGCGCCGCACCCGGACAGGGTGAAGCTGGCGATGGCTAGGACAGGGCGCGGCGAGCGTCAGTTGCGGCTTGTTCTGCCTGACGGCGAATGGCTTCTTGCTGCGCCGCGAACTGCTGCGCCGACTGCTGAGCAGACGCTTGCTGCGCTGCCGTGTACTGCGCCTGCTGCTGCAGCGCCTCGAACTGCAGCCGCACCGAATCGGCGTCGGCACGAGCCCGCGCGATCTCAAGCTCGCGACGAGTCAGGCGGTCGCTGGCACCTCGGTACAGCGCATCGATCCCAGTCGCAAGTGCAAGGTACGCAATGGCGCCGAAGAGCAGCGATGCATCGAGTACCGACGCGTCACCCACTTCCTTCACCGGGAAGATGCCGCGGAACGGACGCATCGCGGATTCGCTACTGCGGTAGATCCAGCGGGTGAACGATGCGTCGGTGCTGGCGCCCATGAGCCTCAGCACGAAGGCGATGACCAAGATGACCACCACGACCACCACGACCGCGTAGAGGAACCAGGCAATTGCCCGCCCCAGCCGCAAAAAGGCCGGCATCGGCGAACCTTCCGCCTCCCGGGCTCGGGTTTCGAACTCCTGCACGCTGTTCATGCTCATGTCCGCAGAGTAGTCGCCCGACTACCGCAGATCGTCGGCAAGCTCCAGCATGCGGTCGGCTGCGCGCACTACGGCTTCGTCGTGTGTGGCGACCAGCACCGCCGTTCCCTCTGCCGCCAGCCGAGCGAGCTCGGCGATCACGGCAGCAGCGTGTTGGCCGTCCTGAAAACTGCTTGGCTCGTCCACCAGCAGTACTCGTGGGTTCACAATGCACGCACGGGCAACCGCCGCCCGCTGCTGCTGACCCATCGAGACCTCGTCGACACAGCGCCCGGCAAACTCATGCAGGTCGAGGCGCTGCATCATTGCGTCCAGCTCGTCAATGGCCACGACGGGCGCTGCGTCGGTGATGTTCTCCTGGACCGAGAGCTCGACTGCCAAGGCAAGCGCCTGCGGCACAAATGCCACTCTCACCCACGGCATGTCGAGCGACGGCACGACACCGTCGACTTCGACGCCACCATCGTCGGGGGAGCACAACCCAGCAAGCAGTGCCAGCAGCGTGGACTTCCCGCTCCCCGAACGGCCGCGCACCACAACGAATTCACCCGGCTCCACCGTGAACGTGACGGGCCGCAAACCGGCCTCGGTGGACCACATCTTGGTGAGCTCGGTGGCGACGATGGCGCTCATTCCAGCCTCCTGCCATGGTCGAGCCGAATCACGTCGTCGGCCGCGGCGACGACATGCGGGTCGTGCGTGGCCACCACCACCGTGGCCCCCTGGGCGACGGCAGTCTGCAGGGCCTCAATCACAGTTGCGGCGCTGTTGGCATCAAGCGCGCCGGTCGGTTCGTCGGCCAACACCAGTGGCGGGGCACCCACCAACGCGCTGGCAATGGCCAGCCGCTGCTGTTCGCCACCACTCATCGCACCGCACGCGTTGTCGACGAAACGACCAAGGCCAAGGAGCGCCACCAGGTCGTCGAGCGCCTGCTCCGCATCGTCGACCACGCCGCGATGGTGGGCGACGGTCAGCAGGTTGCTGCGGCCAGTCTGGGCGAGCAGCAGGTTGTCGGCCGGCTGCGGCAACACCATGACCGCGGTGGATCGGCGCACTCGCCGGCGGCCGGCACGATCGAGGGCGCCCAGGTCGCGACCCTGCAGCGTGACGCTGCCAGCGGTGGGTCGGTCGAGCGCGGCAAGCATCGCCAGCAGAGTTGATTTGCCCGAGCCGCTGGGACCGTTGAGTACCACCAGTCGGCCGGCGGCGATGTCCGTCGTGACGTCGTCCAGCGCGAGTACTGACGAGGCCGCGCCGTGTCGCCGCGGCACCTCGAAGCGCCGCGTGACATTCGCACAGGAGGCGATCGGTGTGCTCACTGGTCCCCCCGCATTGCACGCATTGGGTCTGCGCGTTCGGTGGTGCGCACGATGACGAGGGCCGTCACCAGTGCCCACACGGGTGCAACGGCGAGCAGCGTGAGCACCGTTTCCCACGGCATCGCGAACCGGGCAGGCGGAGCCAGCAGCGGCATTGGGTCGAGGCGGACGACGGCGAGCGCCGATGCGCCCAGTGCGGCGCCCACACCCAGGGCGAGCCCAATGAAGAGGGGCGGCGCGGCTTCAGTCAGCGCGGCCAGCCACAGCGAACCGGTGCGAAATCCGGTGCGCCGCATCACCACGTGCGCGGCGCGTCGGGTGTCGCGCCTGGCGGCTATCACCAGTAGCTGTACTGCGGCAGCCATTGCCGCGAACAACACGCCAAGCAGGGCCAAGGGACGGTAGGCCCAGCGCAGGCCGCTGAAGTTCGAGGCATTGAAGGTGGTATCCGCATTGAGTACCACCCCAACCCGTGTGCCACCTGCTCGCAACGTCTCGACCAGGTCCGCTGGGGGATCACGCACCAGAAGTCGGCGTACGGGAAACTTCACCTGGGTGGCGACGACGGCGCTGTTCACGGCGATAGCGGCAGTGCCAGTGGTCTTGCCGGGAAAGAAATCCGTCAGCGCGACAATCTTCACCGTTACCGGAGTTTCGGTGCCGGCCACATCAACGGCCACTACATCACCAACCGTCCAGCTGGCTCCAGAAGCGATGGCGGGCGGCGGGCCGCCATCCGTTGGGACCTTGAGCAGCGCGACCAACTCGGGAAGTGAGCGCGCAGCAGCGTCGTCTCGGAGGACCGCCGCATTGGCGAAGGTGGTGGGGTCGATGCCCCACAGGTCCACACGGTCGCCGTCGAACTTCGCTCGCGCGGTCAAGACCAATGTCGAGCGCTCCAGTACGTCGGGGGCCAGCACGGGATCATCGAACAACGTCACCGCCAGATCGCTCCCCACGTACACCTGCGCCTTCTCGGTCAACTGTCGCTGCGCACCGTCCGACAACGCTGTTGCGGTGATCAGCGCACCGGAAGCCAGCGACACAGCAGCGATGGTGGCGACCGTGGGGCCGGCCTCCATCACCACGCGGCGCCAGCCCAGCCGTAGCGCGCGCGGCAACCGCGCACCCGACAACCGCGCAGCCCCGATCACCAGCCGCAGCAGCAACGCGGCGAGAGCGGTGATGGTCAGCAGTGCGAACAGCGGGAAGCCCAAGGCCAGCAGGTCCCCACCGCGCGCCTCGACCCCAAATGTACGAATGCCACCGCGCGAGTCCAGCCGCTGAAACGACCAGAGCGTGAGCACAACCGAGGCCAGCCCGGCGGCCGGCAACAGCCATCGCATCGAAGCGTGGCCCGGCCCGCGATCCACCGAACGGTCGGCCACGAACGCGACGGTGCTCACCACTACGGCCAGACCGATCAGGAGGCACAGCACCGTGGCCACAGTGCCACTCAAGATGGCGTGTCGCTCGAACAGTGAGGCCGGGCCGAGCTGGGTGACGGTCAGCCAGGCCAGCCCGAAACCGAGGAGTGCAGCTGGCGCGACCACAACCAGCACGGATGGCGCGGTGCCCCACGCAATGCGGGCAGGGTGCACGCCACGCACCGCCAACAACCGCAGCTCTCGTCGTCGCTCGCGGGCCATGAGCACAGCGGCAGCCACCAACACGCCGGCCAGGCTGAGCAAGCTGGTCAGGCGCACCGGCGCGAGCGACCGCTCCACCGTGACGCTGACTGCCTTTGCACGGGCAAATACATTCGGAAGTTCAGAGCGCCCACCTTCCAGGCTCTGCCCAGGAAAGGCCGCCCGCCACGCCTCGTCCGCTGCCCGATAGGCGTCCAGCGAGGAAGCGATGTCGGTGAGCGTGACGGGATCGGTCGTCATGCGGTACTCGATGTAGCTGGATTTGTAATCGTTGAACTGAGCGACCGTCGCTTCCGCAACCAGTGCCGAGACCGGCGGCAAGTCCCCCAAGGGTGTTGGCTCCACCAGGTTGCGAATCCCACACCACGCGTCCGGAACCGGAGCCACCGGGATGTCATCGAACACGTGCGCCACAGTCAGCACCCGGTTGTCGTCTGTCAGCAGCTCGTCGCCGACAGCGACACCCAGCTGGCCAGCATTGGTTCGCGACAGCGCGACTTCGCCTGCCGCAAGTGCTTCCATCGCTGGCACCACGTGCTCGTCCAACTTGTCCAGATAGAGCAGGATGACGCTGCGCTCCACCCCGTCGCTAGTGGTGAGTCGGGGGACTGTGTACGCGCCAAAGCGCGGCGAGTCGGTGAACGGAACAGCAGCGCCTATCGCAGCTACCTGTTCCCGTGCGCCAGGAAGCTCCGTGGTGGGCACATCGGGCAGCACAGCGCCAGGTGGCCCGGTGGGCATGATCACGTCGTCGGGGACCCCGCGAGGGATCGGCAGCACTAACGCAGAGTCGCTGCGACACGTCTGGTCGAGTTGCTGGCGCATCGCCGCCGAACCGGCTGACGAGACATACAGCGATGAACCGGCCGCACAAAAGGCGGCCAGCAGAATCGCGAACGCCACGGGCATCGAGCCCGACCACGACCTGCCTCTCAGACCCACCGTTGTATTTGAGCACTTCCTAACGCCAGCCGCGACAGCACCCTGGCCGGTACCGACCAGGGTGCTGTGACGTTCTTGCTGCGGACGTCGCTACGACGCCAGCGTGTTTACTGAAGTGTCTTGGCCTTCAGGGTTGCGAACTCGCTGTCGTCAATGACGCCCTTGTCGCGCAGATCGGCCAAACGAGCCAATTCCTGGCTGGCACTGACGGTTGTGCCGGCGGCATCGGCGATGTAGCTACGCATGGCGGCCTGCTGTGCATTGGCTGCTTCAACCTGGCGTGCGCTCATCTTCCCACCACGGATGATGAGGTAGATGAAAACGCCGAGGTACGGGGTGACGATGACAAAGAGCACCCAAACGAACTTGGCAACGCCGCCGAGGTCATCGCTGCGGAAGATGTCGCCGAAGACCTGCAGCAACAGCATGATCCACACGAAGAACAGGAAGAACCACATGATCGACCACAGAACCTGGCCGACCGCGAAAGTACCAATCATTGACATACTCCTCTCAGGGGACGGAGGCCACTTCTACCAGCTCGCGCAAGCAATCGGTGGCACCCATCATTTCAGAACAATTTAACTCGTAGCGCGGCCAACCTGCGCCACCCACTATGGGTGAATCCGCAGCACCCGCCGGCTACCTAGAATCGCTCTTCGCCTGCCGGCGAGCGCCCTGCGCCTTACTCGAGCCGCGACGCGACGCGGAGGCTGCACCACCCTTGGCTGTACGACCGCGTTCGCGAGTGGTCACCCCCGTTGAAGCGGCGGCCTTGGCTGCTGGTGTCTTGGTGCGCGGATTGCCCTTGGCGTCGCTCGCCGCCTGCAGCCGCTCTTGCTTGAGCTCGTTGGCCGCGTTGCGTGCGGCAACGCTGAGGGCGCGAGCGACACGTGCAAGCGTGTCTTCAAAATCTCCGCCTTGCGACGAGTGCGCTGATTCGACGTGGAGGTTCCCGCTCGTGACGACGCTGCGTCCACCAGCGCGGACGACTGGCGACGATAGAGCTTGCTGTACTTGTTGCGCTCTCGACGCACCAAGCCCAGCAGGTCGTCGAGCTCGTCCTCAGAGAGGCCTTTGAGCCGTGCGCTTTCGGTGGCAACAAGGAGGGTCTGCTCCTTGGCGGAGAAGAGGCTGTACAGCTCGGTGGGGTTCATGGGCCAGAGCCTTCCAGATTCTGAGCCCTAAAGGTAACGGTTGCGCTCCAGCCAGCGCAGCGAGAAGAAGCCCCAGATGGGCGGTAGGTAGAAGGTGGATGCGCGGTACGCAATGACGGCAGCAAAGGCGGCGTCGTCGGGCATACCAGCGCGGATCAGCCCCATCGTGAGAATTGCCTCGGACACACCAATGCCGCCGGGCACCGGGACCAGACCGGCCAGCAACGAAACAGTGAGATGGATGAGCAACAGGTCGGCGAACGAGACGGTGGTACCCATCGCGAACGCGAAGGTGCCCAGCGCCAGCGTGAACAGAATCTCGGAGGCGATGTTGCCGCCGATCAGCAGCGCCAGGCGCCGCGGGGATCTGAGGCCGCGAATCACGGCCATCGACTCCGTGCCCAGCCGCTTGGCCCAGTCGATCACGAAGCGTCGGAGTGTGGCGAACAGAATGACAGCCAACACGATCACGCCGAGCAGGACGCCAGCGATGATCAGCAGGCGGGTTGCCGCGGCGCCAGAACCACTGAAGTCCAAGTCCAACGATGCCGGTGTGAACATCAACAGTGCCGTGATGCCAACGACTTCAATGAAGAAGGTGGTCATCGTATCCAGTGCGCCAGCGGCGAGAGCAGCGCCCGGCGGCACGCCTTGCCGCTGGAAGAACCTCACGCTCATTGCAACTCGCGCTGCATACGACGGCACGGCGATGGTCACATACGCCACCGACAACTGCAGCCCGTAGACAGGGCCAAATGACAGCGGCTTGGGCGACGCACCCAGGGTGGACACGGATTGCGAGATACGCACCAGCTGTGCGATGACGAATCCAAGCAGCAGCAGCCACCAGGCGGCATCTCGCACCTGGTCCCATACGCCCTCGAGATCCATGCCGGAAATCGCGGAGGTGAGCGCGATAACGGCCAGGGCCGGCAGCACAACCTTCAACACGGTGCCCGCCGTGATTCGGCGCAGCTGCTGCAGCTCGGGCGCCTCGACGCCCGCGGCCTCGGCGGCCAGCGAACGAAGGTCGTCGATCTCGAGTTCGGCTTCCTTCACCTCACGCCGCTGCGAACGGGTCAGGGTTGCCCGTTGCAGATAGGGCAGCATTGCGGCCAGGCCCTCGGCGCCGAGCGCTTGATGTGCCGCGGCCATCGCTGGCTCGCTACCGGCGAGCAGCACGGTCGCGATGAACGCCTGCGCGCGATCGGCTCCGATGCGGCCATCGGTGGCGCCGACGCTGGCACCACCGAAGTCGGCCAAGCCAAGTTGCCCGCCATCGACGATGATCGACTCGCTGTCGATCTGGCCATGAGCGATGCCACCACGATGCAGTACAGCAAGCATGGTCCAGAGTTGATCAACGATCTGATCAGTCGGCAGCCCCGACGTCGCGCCAGGCGCCGATAGCGGGGTGCCGCGACCGCGCAGTACCAAAATGGCATCGTCGTCAACGGTTGCACCGGCAGTGACAACCTTCTCGGTGAGCACGCCGAATTGCGCAGCGAGCAACGTCACAAACGCTTCATGCTCCACCTGCTGCAGGCGGCCAATGCGCAGCGGCGAACCCGGGTCGCGGTACCAGAGCGTGCGCCACAGAGTGGCGGCGAGCGCGGAGTCGTGAGCGTCGCGACCATAGACCTTGACGACGAGCTGTCGACCATCGGTGTCCTCGCCCATCACCTCAAACACGCCAGCCCGCTGGCGGTGCGCAGGGGCCAACGAACGAGCGTGCACACCAACCTTCGTGAGCGCCCGCTCGACGGCGTCGAGGCTCGGCCGGCCCGCAGAAGAACCGAAGATCAGGTGCACGATGAAGCCAGCTGATGCCCCCACCAGTAGACCGGCCACGGCGCCCAGCAGTGAGCTCGCGCCGAGCACCACGATCCCGAGACACGCAAGCGTGAGTAGCCAGCGCCCGACGCGACGGATGGGCCGCGTGAGATGCGGCGCAATGGTGACGATGACTGCCGCGGGCAACGCCAACCGCGGCGACGGGTACCACCGCTCCGGCTGGGCGGACCGCAGCGACCGGGTGATCGCAGGCCAATCACCCTGCGCCCAGCGGCTGACCAGCAACCACACAACCGTGGCAATCGCGAGCGCTAGCAACAGGTCGCGAGCGACGTCCAACCGTCGCCGGACGAACGTTGCGACCAGCAGCACCAGAGCAAACAGCGCCAGCACGTCAGCGCTGATTTGCCACGCACTGTCGAGGAAATCCGGCGCGCTGCGCAAGAAGGTAGTCAGCGCAACGATAAACCCGGGCGCTGGGAACTCCGCTGCACTGGCGAGTAAGAGCCCGACCAACGATGCGATCAAGAGAAGAAGGTCAGTAAGACGTCGTGCGCGAGGCTCGCTCGCCGGGGTTGCAAACAGTCGTCGCGATCGACGAGGTTCGAACACAGACTCGTGGGCCGCCGCCTGCTGCGCGTCGAGTCCTACCTTGTCGCCCATCAGCGACGATTGTGTCACACCGCCGCTCTCCAGACGATTGGAGATCGTCACTGCGCGCAGCCGTTCGGTCGCTCGCCGGAGTATCAGTCCATGCCTACAATTGCGCAGCACCCGCCGCTACCAGGTCAACCAGGAGACCAGCACATGATCAGGTTCCTCATCGCCACCGCCATCGCCCTCGCTGCCAGCGCAGTCGGCCTCATCGCTGCGGCGCTGATCCTTGGCGACGACTTCGAAATTTCCGGCGCCGCGTTCATCATTGCGGTGGCGATCTTCACCCTGACAACGGCCATCATCAACCCCTTCGTGATGAAGATGGCGATGAAGCAGGCGCAGGCGCTGCTGGGCGCTTCGGCACTGATCACCACCTTCATCGGCTTGCTCATCACCCACTGGCTGTCCGACGGTCTGCAGATCAGCGGCGGTGCCAAGACGTGGCTATTTGCCACGCTGATTGTGTGGCTGGCTGCGCTGCTCGCTGCCGTCCTCATTCCAATCGTCCTTGTCAAGAAGGGCGTGCAGAGCGCGCGCTCGAACAACTAGATGGCCGCTGCTGACCCGGCCATCGAGCGCCAAGCACTGCACCGCTCCATTGCCGTGACAGCGGTACTCGGCTCCATCGGCGTTGTCTGGGGCATTGTCAGCGGCTCGCAGATGATTCTGCTCGACGGGGTGTACGCCATCATTGGCATCGTCGTCTCGTGGCTCTTGCTGCAGGCATCGGCGCTGGCGCAGGAGGGGCCCACCAGCCGCTTTCCCTATGGGCTCGAGGCAGTCACCCCGCTTGTCATCGGCGTGCAGGGCTTCATCCTGCTGGCCACGCTTGTCTACGCGCTGGCGGAGGGCGTGTTCACCATTCGCGACGGTGGCAGCCAGGTTGCTCCTGGGCCCGCCCTTGTGTACGCGGTGGTGATCGCCGTAGCGAACATCATGTTTTGGCGTTGGATACGGCGACAGGCGGCCGACTCAGATCTGTTGCGCGCAGAGTCGACGGGGTGGCGCGTTGCGTCGCTGCGCGGGGTTGGAATGCTGGTGGGTTTCATCGTGCTGTGGATCCTCATCGACTCGTCCTGGTCGCGCGCGGCGCCCTACGTGGACCCCGTGATGGTCATCATCACCTGCGTCGCCTTCTTACCCGCCCCGATCAAGATGGTGCGCGGCACCGTCCGCGAACTGCTGGAGGGTGCGCCATCGGACGAGATTCAACAGCCGGTGCTGGAAATCGTCCGTGCAGTCTGCGCCGAGTTTGAGATCGCGAATCCGGTGGTGCGGATGACGAAGGTTGGCCCAAAGTTGTACGTCGAGGTCGACGCTGTTGTGCGTCCCGATGCCACGATTGCGCAAGAGCACGAGGTGCGCGAGAGCATCCACCGACGCCTGACAGAGTTGCCCTTCGACCTGTGGCTCAACTTCGAACTCACGCCGCAACGCTGAATTCACGTCACCA
This sequence comes from Ilumatobacteraceae bacterium, assembly GCA_043786575.1. GTDB lineage: Bacteria > Actinomycetota > Acidimicrobiia > Acidimicrobiales > Ilumatobacteraceae > UBA668. The sequence continues at coordinate 5,637 of JAYVVY010000140.1, read as the reverse complement.
GCCTGAGCACTCGTGGGTGACATACTCTCTGAACTAGCGCTATTGAGGGAGAACCGTGGAAGACGTCGTACTTGGTCTATTGGCTGTGGCCGTCGGCCTGCTGTTTTGCTTCCGCGGCTACCTCACCATGCGCATCATCATCCCCATCTGGGGCATGTTTGGCGGCTTCGTGCTGGGCGCCGCGATCGTGTCGTCGGCCAACGGCGACGGCTTCCTGCGCACCGGCCTGTCGTGGGCCGTCGGTGCTGTCGTCGGCTTGCTCTTCGGTCTGCTCGCCTACCTCTACTTCGAGGTCTCGGTCGTGCTGGCCATGGCAGCCATCGGGTTCTCGCTCGGTGTGAGCGCGATGGTGGCCATCGGCGTCTCGTGGTCGTGGCTGATCTTGATCGTCGGCGTGTCCGTCGGCATGCTGCTGGCCGTGGTGGCGTTGGCCGGCAACCTGCCAATGGTCTTGCTGACCGTCCTTACCGCCACCTCCGGTGCCAGCACCGTGGTGGGCGGCATCATGTTGCTCACCAACAAGCTGCAGAGCGAATCCATCACGTCGTCCGGCTCGGTGACAGACCGCCTGCACGACGACTGGTGGTGGTATGCAATCTGGGGCGGCCTCGTGGTCGCCGGTCTCATTGCACAGTTGTCCGCGGCCAACCGTGCCAGCGGCACCATGCGCGAAGCCTGGGACGAGTCGAAGGCCTAAACCTTCGTTCAACCCCGTAACTAGCTGGTACCGCGCACCGCCAGCCATGCGACCAGAAAGGCCAGACCATTCGTGCCCCAGTGCGCCAGCATCGGGGCCGTCAGACTGCCGCTGCGACGCCGTAACAAGGTAAAGCCGGCACCCGCCAGCGTTGTCGCGGCGACGGTGGCAAGCGCGCCTCCGGCACTATCCAGCGACATGAACTGGCTGACGGAGACGTGCCACAACCCGAACGCCAACGATGCCCACAGTAGAGCTCGGGCCGGTGTGGTGATGCGGGTGAGAAGGCCACCAATGACCCCACGGAACGCCAGCTCCTCCAGCAGCACCGTGGCGATCGGAATCTCGACGAACACTTTGAAGAGCATCTCGTGCCCGCTCACCGCCGCGCGGTCGTTGATGGTTCCGGTGGGGTCGACTCCCACCACCACCGCAGCGGCAACCGCCACCCCAATCGCCACGGTGGTAACTGCTCCGTAGCGCAACCCCCTCGGTAACGCCGCACGCGTCAAGCCCAACTCTTCGGTGGTGAGCGCAGATGCCACCGCTACTGCGGAGACGACGCCGATCATCGCCGTGTTCGCGGCGAAGTGAAGATGGTCGGGAATGGCGACTCGACGAAGCTCGCGATAGCCCGCCAACACGCCCAGTGAGGCGACGAGCGCGACACGAGAACCCAACCGGCCGCGCACGGAGATCAGACCCGTGCGAGGGGTCAGAGGCTGATCGGCGAGCCGGGGCCGAGCGGAATGTCCAGCAGCCACCAACCGGTGAAGAGCAGCAGCCAAACGCCGAGGATTGCGAAGACATACGGCACCATCAGCGAGATGATGGTGCCCAGGCCGGCCTTCTTGTCGTAACGCTGCGCCACCGTGACGATGAACGGCAGGTACACCATTAGCGGTGTCACCGCATTCATCGGCGAGTCGCCCACGCGGTAGGCGGCCAGCACGGTCTGCGGAGCAACACCAAGGCGAGAGAAGATGGGGATAAACACCGGAGCGAAGATGGCCCATTTGGGCACCACGCCCGGGATGATGATGTCGAGCAGCACAATCACCAAGATGAGGCCGATGAGCAGCGGCAATGCACCCAGGCCAGCCCGCTCGAGCAGCTGCGCCATCTCCACGGCGGCGACGCGGGGCAGGTTGGTGTAGTTGAAAAAGGCGATGAACTGGCTGATCATCAGCAGCATGAAGATCAATCCGGAGAGCCCCGCGAACGTGGCCGTGACTGCATTGATCACATCGCCGCTACCGCTGATGGTCTTGGCGCCCTTGCCGTAGGCGATACCGCACACCAAGAAGGTGAGCGAGATGATGAATATCAGGCTGGCCATGAAGGGCGTGTTGCCAATCAGGTCGCCCGTAGCCGGATCGCGAAGCGGAGCACCGGACGGAACCGTCATCGCCAGGAGAATTGCACCCATCACGAGCAGGCCGTACAGGGCGAACTTGAGACCCCGTGCCTCGGCCAGGGCGGCTTCGTCGTCGCCTTCTTCGGCAGCTTGAAACGACGGGTCGCCGAGTGTTGGGTCCCACTTGCCCAGGCGTGGCTCGACGATGCGCTGTGTGACCAGCACCGCCACGATTGCCATCAGAATGGACGACGCGATCCCGAAGTAGAGGTTGGCCGTGATCTCCAACGGCTTGCCATTGACACCGATGGCCTCGTTGGTGATCTCGGTGAGCATGCTGTCCACCGGCGTGATCAAGATGTTGACAGCAAACACGCATGCGACGCCGGCGAACGCCGCGGCCAGTCCCGCTAACGGATGTCTACCAAGGGTGACAAACGCGGCCGCCGCCAGCGGAATCAGGATCAGGTAGCCAGCGTCGGAGGCAACGCTGGAGAGCACGCCGACCATGACGATGAAGAACGCAATGAGCTTCGGCGGCGCAACTTTGACCAGCTTGCGAATGAGAGCGGCCATCATGCCCGCCTTCTCCGCCACGCCCACACCAGCCATGGCAATGAAAGTGACGGCGACCACCGCGAACCCAGCAAAGTTGTTGACGAACGACGAGAAAATGAACCGCAAGCCATCGACCGACAACAGGCTCTTCACGTCGAACGTTTGCGACTCGATGATGACATCGGGGACGTCGAGAATCTCACCGGTCACCGTGTCGTAAGGAACGACCGAGCCGCCCAGCGCGTCTTGAACTCGCGCCAGCTCCGCTTTGTTCACGGGGATGGCAACGTCTTCGGTCACGCTCACGTCGAACGCGGCAAGGAGTGCCGACAGCAACGCGACAAACGCGATGAGGTAGAGGAACATGATGACCGGGTGGGGAACCTTGTTCCCCGCTTTCTCGATGCCATCGAGCATGCGCTCGCTGCGCTTGCGCTTCGGCGCGACAATTGCGGTTGCGGTCATCTGGGTGCCCCTTGCTCAGTTGCCGTAGTTGCGGAGGTATTCGGTGACCATGCGCACGCCGGAACCGGTGCCACCCTTTGACAGGTATGGCTTGCTGGGTGCATCCACCCAGCCGGTGCCGGCAATGTCGAGGTGCGCATACTTCTTGTCGCCCACGAAGGCTGCCAGGAAAGCGCCGGCGGTGATGCTGCCGGCTGCTCGACCGGCCAGGTTCTTGAGGTCGGCGATGTCGCTCTTCACCATGTCGTGGTACTCCTGCCACAGCGGCAGCTGCCAGCCACGGTCGCCAGTGGTCTGGCCAGCGGCCAAAAGACCATCGGCCAGGGGCTGGTCGGTGGTCATCACGCCGGTGGCGAAACTGCCGAGAGCAACGATGACCGCGCCGGTGAGTGTGGAGAGCTCGATGATGGCATCGGGCTCGTAGCGCTGCGCATAGAACAGGCCATCGGAGAGGATGACGCGACCCTCGGCGTCGGTGTTGAGGATCTCAATAGTCTTGCCGCTGAGCGTCTTGATGCAGTCCCCGGGGCGGTACGAACGGCCGCTTGGCATGTTCTCCGCCGAAGGCACTAGGCCAACAACGTGCAGCGGCAGACCAAGGCCAGCAACGGCCTGCATGATGCCGAACACAGCGGCCGAGCCGCCCATGTCGTTCTTCATCGTCTCCATGCCCTCGGCAGTCTTGATGTTGAGACCGCCCGAGTCGAAGGTGAGCCCCTTGCCCACGATGCAAATGGTGGGCACGTCACTGAGCTGAGCGCCGTACTCCATGATGATAAAGCGCGGCGGGCTGTCCGACCCCTTGCCAACGGCGAGGATGCCGCCGAAGCCTTCCGCTTCTAGGCGAACCTCGTCGAAGATGGTGACAGTGATCTTGGATTCGCGCTCGCCAAGAGCGACGGCCTGGTCGGCCAACATCGGCGGGGTCTTATCGCCCCCGGGAATGTTGACCAGATCGCGGGCGAACACCACACCGTTGCCGATGATGGTGCCGGTCTCGACGCCCGCTGTCAGCGCGGCGGCATCGCCAGCGACGACGAGAGTGACGCTGGCAACTTCGAAGGTCTCGGTAGCGGGCATGCCGGTGCGGTAGCGAAGGAAGCGGTAGTTACCCAGGAGCAAGCCCTCGGCAGCGGCCTGGCCCGCATCGGCGGCGCCAATCGAAAGGTCGGCGGGAAAGGCGATGATGGCGTCGGCAACCTGCAGCGAACGGATCTGGCGAACGGCCGTGGCAGTTGCCTGGCGGACGCTCTCCGCATTGGCCTCGGCACGAGCGCCAAGACCAACGAGCAGCAGACGCTTGGCGACGACGGCGCCACGCGCATACACGAGCGTCGTCTGGTTGGGCTTGCCCGTGAAATCGGCGGCCTCGAGCAGGCCAGCAACGACCTCGGGCAGCGCCTCTCCATCGAACCCGAACAGGACCGTCAACTCAGAGGGATCCTGCAGTGCATCGCCTGATCGAACGTTGATTTCCATGACCTACCTGATTTCTATTCGTCGACTACGGGCTATTCGACCATATCCAGCGCTCCGCGCAAGACACCACACCCGATTCGGGTGTATCGGGGCTGGCACGAAGGGCGTTCGACGGTGCACGCGGTGAGGTTGGAGTACCGTGCGCGACGTGGAGACCATCGAGCACACTGCCCCCGAGTTCCCGACCCTTCGACGGCGACTGGCCACGTGGCCACGGATCGGCTCGGTGGTGGCTGCGCTGCTGATGTGGTGGGAGTCGTTGCGGCCCTCGATGCTGCCGCGCTCATGGCTGCTGCAGGGTGCGGTTGGAGCGCTGTGCATCTGGTTCGGCGTGGGAATTGGCGGGCTGCTGCACCGCCTGGTCCGTCGTGTGCTTCGGGCGCGAAAGGTGGTCATCCCCACCGCGATACGAGCTCGGGCTGGCCAGATAGTGCTTGCTGGAGGGGCGCTGGCCGGCGTCATCGGCTCGTGGCGTTGGCTCAGCTGGCAGCGCGAACATCGCGCGCTGATCTTCCTCCCGTCGGTCTCGTTCTGGTCGATCATCCCGATGCTGATCACCACCGCGATTCTCACCATCATCCTGATGACCATCGCTCGCGCCGTGAAACATCTGGTGCTGCGCATCGATCGCGCGGCCGCCAAGCGGTGGCCTGAAAAGTGGTCGCGCACGATTGTCATTGCGGGCATCATCATCGTGCTGTTCTTTGGCAGTGGCTTCGCCACCAATCAGTTCGCGCAGTGGGCCGACACCAACTTCGGGGCGCTCGACACCGGCACGGCAGATGGCATTGTCGAGCCGACCTCCGAGTTCATCTCCGGCGGGCCGGGCTCGCTGATCAAGTTCGACGAGCTGGGCTTCCAGGGACGCACGTTTGTTGGAGAGACACCTACGGTGAACGACATTCGCGAGTTCGACAACACGGTCGAGCCCAAGCAACCAATCCGCGCATACGTCGGACTGGACTCGGCCGGCTCCGTCGACGAACGAGTCGCCCTCGCGGTGGCCGAACTGGAACGAACTGGCGCGTTCGACCGGAAGATCCTCGTCGTCGCCACCCCCACCGGCACCGGCTGGATCAAC
>JAYVVY010000139.1:0-9614 GCA_043786575.1 Ilumatobacteraceae bacterium | reverse complement strand
CACGGTCAGCATCTGCTCCCGATCGGCACGGTGTACGACCCCTTCGTTTGTCGCGGCCTGGACGCGTTGATTTACGCCCTGTACAACGGTGCTCGGTTCGTGCTGGTCGGCACACCCTCTGGGATCACTCTGGCGCCGGAAGGGGGCGCCCACCAGAGCACCGTCACCGCTTCGCTCGGTCTCGAGCTTCCGGGGCTCAGCTGTGCCGAGCCGGCATACGCAACCGCGCTCGATTGGTTGCTCTGCGATGGCCTGGGCAAACTCGGCCATCCCGACGGCGAGTCGCTGTATCTCCGTCTCTCCACACGACCCATCGACCAAGCACCATTCGACGCGGCGATCGCCCGCGTGGGCCCCGACCAGGTTCGCAACGACGTGCTGGCTGGCGGGTACCGTTTGATCTCGCCCGACGAACCCGCAGAGGTGATCATCGCTGCCTGCGGCGCGGTGATGCCAGAAGCAATTGCAGCGGCGGCCGAGCTCGGCCAGGAGGGCGTGATAGCTGTCGTGCTCGATGTCACGAACTTAGGGCGCCTTTATCGCGGATGGGTCACCAGTCAGCGCCGCGCCGTCGGAACTGCGCAGCGGTCATCGCCTGTGTTTCATCTTGCGAACCTCATCCACGAAGAAGAACGGAAACTGCCGATAGTGACAGTGCACGATTCGGCGAGCCATACGATGGCCTGGCTGGGTTCCGTGTTCGGCCAGCGCACCGTGCCCATCGGAGTCGACGGATTCGGCCAATCCGGAACGATCGCCGAGCTGTACGGCCTATTCGGTCTGCTCCCTGGCCAGGTGGTCTCCGCCGCGCTTGTGGCACTCGACGATGCCCGCCAACCTGCTGGGCAGGTCAGCGATGAATCGTCCGCCGCGACACAGATGACGCCACCAACCGCCCAGCCTTGAACACCAACCGATCTTGGTCGGCGGTCGCAATCGCTTCACGATCTGAGCTGACGGCCATGGAAACGAAGTCAGCTGGATCACCGACTTTCATGTTCACACGCTCGAGGCCCATTGCTTCACGAGCATCGTTGCTCACCATGCGATAGGCGACGTCGGGAAGCTGGTGTCCGGCAAGCACGAGCAACGCGGCTGTCTCGAATGGGTCCCCGCGACCGATCGGGTTGAATGGATCCTGGACATTGTCGCCGCCTGCGGCCACAAGGACCCCTGCATCGCGCAGCACGCTGATCGGCGTCAAACCCCTCGGTGCGCCTGAGGCGACTCCACGACTCTGTAAGTAGAGGTTGGTCTGCGGCTGCGGGATCACCGAGATGCCGGCAGCGGCGACCTCGGCAGCAACACTTCGCTGGACATCAAGGGATTGCACCGAGAGGCTGACACAATGGCTGGCCGCAACCGGGTGGCGAAAGCCACGCTGTTGCACAATTCGGGCCATCTCGCGCAGCGTCAACACAGTCGGGTCAAGTGTCTCGTCCGTGTGCAGATCGATTCCCAGTCCTGCCTCTTGCGCTGCATCAAAGACGACTTCGAGACAGCCAGACGGATCGACGTCAAGATGCGGGCAGGCGCCGATCAGATCAACTCCCGCAGCGAGTGCATCGGCAAGCGCGACCCGGTTTGCGGCGCCGTCTGCGCCCGCAAGCGGTGAGTGCGTGAGCGACACGATCTGGACGTCGATCAGGCCAACAAACTGAGATCTTGCTTCCATCACCGCTTCGACGTACGAGGACCCAAAGCCGTCACCGACGTTGACATGTGTGCGAACTGCGGTCACACCATTGCCGATCAGCATCTCGAGCGCTGCTGTCGCGCGGGCAATGAGACCGTGGCGAGTAAAGTGACCCGACGCCATCGCCACGTTCATCGCGTCAATCGCTCCGAGCAGGTCACCCGTTTCATTCGTGGTCGATGATGCCAGCAACGCCTTGTCAAGGTGAGCATGGGGCTCGGCCATGGCCGGCATCAGAAGTCGGCCATCGAGATGGTGGACTTTTGCCTCGAGAGAAACGGACGATCCGCGGGCGGCGACCGCCACGATCCGTCCACCCCCTACGTGCACGTCTGCCGGTCGACCGTCCATCAAGACGACGTTGCGCAGAACGGTATCCACGACGACCTCGGGGATGGATCGGGCAATCCCATTCATCGTGACGTAGCGTCTCGGGTGACTTGAATCATTGTGTCACCATACTCACGTCTATTGCTTTCATCAATACTGACGGTCGTACGGCCAGGGTTCGATGGCTTCGCGAGGTATTGAAGTCATCAATACAACTGAGCTATACTGCCCCAGGCACGGGTTCTACGAGAGGTGTTATATGAAGTTCGGAGCGTTCTTCTTCGGAGGCGTCGAGATGACCGACGCTGGCGCAGGTCTCCCCAACCCCATGGATCGACGGTACGACAACGCAGCCTGCTGGAAGGCGACGCTCGATTACATCGATGCCGCCGCCGCCGCCGACCAACTCGGCTTCGACAGCTTCTGGACGACAGAACACCACTTTCAGTACGAGGGCTACGAAGTCATCCCCAACGGCATCCTCATCTCGGCCTGGATTGCGGCGCGCACGACCCGACTTCGGCTGGGTGCGATGTTCAACGTGGTGCCTCAGTGGAATCCGCTTCGATTGGCGGAGGACTTCGCCACAATGCACAACCTCTCGGGCGGTAGGGGCATCCTTGGCGTGGGTCGTGGCACTGTTCCGCGAGAGCTCCTTCACCTGAACTCGGACAACATTTCTATCGGCTCGGCCGACAACCCGGACCAAGCAGCAGACGACGTTCGCAATCGCGAATGGTTTGAGGAAGCGATGGAAGTCGTTCGAATGGCGCTCGAATCCGACCGCTTCTCCTTTACCGGCAAGCACTTCCAACTACCTTCGCCGGGCATTCCCGACCGGGGCAGCACCGTGACCGAGCTCACTCTGATTCCACGCCCGATCTACCCGTACGAGATTTGGCAGGCCGCAACAAGTCCGCCGACGGTGGAGTACACCCCGCGCGTCAACCACGGCGCCGTCTTCTGGAACCAACACCCGACTTTCATCAAGCGAATGTGGGACCGCTACGGGGAAGTCCACGAGCACCATCATGGTCCGGGCCTCGCCACGGCCGACAAGCGCATGCTGGTGGTCAGCGTTCGTATCGAGGACACGCATGAGGAAGCGATTCGCACTGCCCGCAACGGCCACGACGAGTTCTGGAAGTTCCTGGGGCCATACGGATGGAGCCGCGGCTACATGGGGCCCGATGGCCGCCCGGTTGCGGCCGGCCTCATCCCTACCCTTGAGCAATCGATTGAACAGTCGACCATCCTGGTGGGTACTGCCGAGGAAGTGGCTGAAGGGGTACAGATGTACCGAGATTTGCTCGGAGTCGAGAATCTCACTCTGTTCCCGCATCTCATCGGCGATCCGTACTCAAAGGCCGTCGAGCAAATGGGCAGATTCATGTGCGACGTTGTACCGCTCCTCCGCTGACGGGCCACACTAACGACATGGCGACCACAGCGACCGAGACCGAGACCGAGGAATGGCAAGCATTGGGTCAAGTGATCCGAGAACGACGCCTTGCGCGTTCGCTCACTTTGGTCGAGCTTGCGGCTCAAGTTGATCTCTCTCAGCCATTCTTGTCGCAGGTCGAAAATGGTCGTGCACGTCCTTCGCTGATGTCGCTGCACAGAATCGCTGAGGCACTCGACACCACGCCGCAGGCATTCTTCGGTGGAACTGTCGTGAACAATGGACCAGTGCTCGTGCGCGCCGACGACGTACGTGTTGTCGACGTCGATGCGAGTCCCACGGAGTCAATCTGTCATCTACTGCTGGCAGGCAACGCCCCGTTCCATCTGCTTGAGTTCGATGGTCTACCCAACGAGTTTCTCGAGTACTTCACCCACGACGGGTTCGAGGCCACCTACGTGATTTCCGGTCATGTCGAAATCGACATTGATGGCAACGTCACCAAGCTTGGCGCAGGAGACTCGATCTCATACCCCTCTCGCTTGCCCCACCGCCTACGTTCAACCGGCAGGCGGCGCGCCAGCGTGCTGCTGATCGAGACGAAGGTCGAGTCAATCCAAGCCCGCAACCTCGGTGAGCACTCACCGACGCAAGAGGTTCAGACGTCGAAGGGCCCGCGGCAACTGAAAACGCTGACGGCGACTCGCAACAGCAGTGGCACGAAGTAGCCCGCATGACACCTGCATCCGTGAGATCTCAACCACAGGTGCGCGACTACTCATTGACGGGTCCAGAAGCTGAGCGTGCGGCACAGCGCGGCTTGGTGTCCGCAGACTGGTACCAGCCGAGGATTGATCGCTCCACGATGAAGCAGCTAGTCGCTCGCAGCAACAAGCGTGCTACACGCGACACGTTGCTTTGGCTTGGGCTGCTCTGCGTCAGTGGAGCGCTCGCCGCTCTCGCCTGGGGCACGTGGTGGGCCATTCCCGCCTTCGCCGCCTATGGCACGCTCTACGGTTCGGCAAGCGATGCTCGCTGGCATGAGTGCGGCCATCGCACCGCATTCCGCGCGCAGTGGGCGAATTCCGCGACCTACTACCTCGCGTCGTTTATGACCCTGCGTGAACCCGTGTCGTGGCGGTGGAGCCACGCGCGGCATCATGAGGACACGATCATCGTTGGGAGAGATGCGGAGATCGCCGTTCCCCGGCCGACGCCGCTGTGGAAGATCGCTGTCGAGTTCGTCGCCCTTCGAAGTGCAATCAAGGAGTTCCGAAAGCTTGCCCTCAACGTCGTCGGTCGGCTGACGGCAGAGGAAGGAGAGTTCGTCCCTTTCACCGAGCACCGGCGCGCCATTTGGTCTGGTCGGGCGTTTGTAGCTGTGTGGGTCGTAGTCATCGGTTGGTCAATCTCAATCGGCAGCATCGAACCATTGATGTTTATCGGGCTGCCGTCGTTCTATGGACGCTGGCTGCTCGTTGTCTACGGACTGACCCAGCACGCAGGGTTGGCTGAGGACGTGCTGGACCACCGTCTGAACTCGCGGACAGTCGAGATGAACGCGATACATCGATTCATGTACCTCAACATGAACTATCACATCGAACACCACATGTTCCCCACGGTTCCTTATCACGCGCTCCCCCAACTGCACATTCTCCTGGCACCTGACCTTCCGCCGGCATATCCCAGCATTGGACACGCCTACCGAGAAATCCTCCCCGCGCTTCAACGACAAGCCAACGACCCGACCTACTTCGTGAGGCGCGCGCTTCCCCGCTCCGATGGCGAGGTCTCGTCGTGACCGAGTCGTGGATCGACGTATGCCCGGCCGATGGAATCGAGCTATCCGACGTGATCCGCTTCGATCACGGCGACGACACATTTGCTGTCTATCGCACAGGCGACGATCGATACTTTGCGACCGACGGGCTGTGCACTCACGCCCGGGTGCATCTCGCCAACGGGTTTGTCGACGGCACCACGATTGAGTGCGCCAAGCACAACGGCCGCTTCGACATCGTCTCCGGTGCAGCCAAAGGGGCTCCGGTGACGGTTGACCTTGGCTGCCACCGGGTCCGGATTCTCGACGGAAGAGTTCAGCTGCTGATCAGCTGAGCCGAACCGGTCCGCTCAGCAGTCGCGGACGACATCGAAAATTCGGCATGTGGGATCGCGTAGCCAACGCCCCATGGAGGCATCCACGGCTGCCAGTTCCTCCTGTGGAATGGCGTTCCACGACGCTTCATCGGCCCACGTGATCACTGCATGTACTTCGTTGGGCTTATCGCGCTCTACCCACATTTGTTTGCTGACGAACCCGACCTGACGTTCAAGGAAGCGGCTCCACGCCTGCTCCTCGACAGGCATCCAGCCAGCCTGCTCGCTGGGATCGATCGTGAAGGTGAGAAACTCAATGACCATGGTCAGACCCTATCCGAATATTGATCAAGCCAATACTGCTACTGCCGTCATCTACTCCGTCAATCGGAGCGCTTCGAGAAACTTCAAAAGTTCGTCATCAGCGATTGCAACGAGATTGTCGTGCGTCGGAAACGCCAACGTCGCAACGTCAGCAGCGAACTCGCGGAACGCCGCAACCCGTTCATCTTGCAATCGGTCGTGCTCCGTGGCGAAATCTCGGTACGTCTTCGAATGCCGGGGGTAGTGCCCGCGATGCGAGCCCAAGATGTCCTCCGCAAAGAGATACTGCGCGTCGCACCCGCTACCGGCCCCCATTGAGATCATGAACATCCGCGTGCGGCGGGAGATCTCACTTGCAATCGCGGCGGGGACTACCTCGATCTCGGCACCCAAGACCCCAGCGTCCTCCAAGCGCTTGACGTGCTGCCAAATGGCTACAGCACTGTCGGCTGTCTTACCGACGGCCCTAAGGCCACCGGTCCATGTGGCCTTCGAAGGGATCAATCCGACGTGGCTGATGACGGGCACGCCCTCCTCGGCCAGGCGAGCGAGCGTCCGCATTCCTGCGACGCAATAGATCGCATCAGCGCCTTGATTGAGCAGGTCGAATGCCGCACGGAGGTTCTCGTCCGTCGTAACCGCCGAGCCGAACGCGATCCCAGAGACGAAAAAAGAGTTCGGCGCGGCCCGGCGAAATGCGGGTCCAAAAGTGCCACCTTCGACAGTGATCATGTCGATTCCGGCCACGGCAGCGGCCGTCGCTTCGTCGGGCGTGCGGACGAGCACATTCGTGCGCTGCTGCCTCCCTTTGCCCTCGAGTAGGGCGGCAATCGTCAACCTTTGATGTGTCGACATCATCCACGCCTTCTCGCAACAGCCGGGGTCTGGAGCAGAATCACTCCGAGTGTTGCTCGACAGGCTGGATGAGGCTCTGCCCGGTCTCAAGGTCAAAGAAGTGTAAGTGGCTTGTGTCGATGGCGATGTCGACGACGTCGCCGCGTCGAACAGACGAGCGCGCGTTGAAGGCCGCTATGAAACGCGTGCCATCCCCCAGACCAATACGTTGTAGATCCTCTTGGTCGTCGGCTGGCACCGAACTGCCACCGTCCACCGACACCCGAGGTGCATCGACGTCAAAGTGAGCCATGACCAGCGAGCCCAGTGCCTCGGTCAACGCAATGGTGGCTCGGAGCATCTGATTCGGTTGCTGATTCGCCGCACCCGCTTCGTCCATGTCCTCGGGACGAATTCCAAGGGCAAACGGTTGCTGTTCGGGCAACCGCAGACCTCGCCGAGCAAGCTGTGCCTCATCAAGGGCAAGTCGCTGGCTGCCAATGAGTACTGCGGTTCCCTCGCAGTCACGAACAACTGTCGCTTCACAGAGGTTCATCGGCGGAGAGCCAATGAACCCGGCTACGAATAGGTTTGCCGGTTTGCTGTAGATGGCGTGGGGGGTATCAACCTGCAGCAGCAAGCCGTTCCTCATCACTGCGACTCGATCTCCCATCGTCATCGCCTCGATCTGATCGTGCGTAACGTAGATAGTCGTAACACCGAGTCTGCGTTGGATGCCAGCAATCTCCGCACGCGTCTGGACCCGCATCTTGGCGTCTAGGTTGGAGAGCGGTTCATCCATCAAGAACACCTGTGGTTCACGTACGATCGCCCTCCCCATGGCGACACGTTGCCGTTGACCGCCCGAGAGGCGTTTCGGCTTTCGCTCAAGTAGGTCGCCGAGGCCAAGCATCCGAGCTGTCGCACCGACTCGGTCAGCAATCGTTGCCTTGTCCATATGACGAAGTCGCAAACCGAATCCGATGTTTTCCGCGACTGTCATGTGCGGGTAGAGCGCGTAGCTCTGGAACACCATTGCGATATCTCGATCTCGGGAAGGAACCTCGTTGACACGCCGGTCTCCGATGCGGAGTTCCCCGTCGGTGATCTCCTCCAGGCCTGCGATCATGCGAAGCGCCGTCGTCTTCCCGCATCCCGACGGACCGACGAGAACGAGAAACTCGCCATCGGTGACGTGAAGGTTGAGATCATGCACCGCCACATACCCATTGTCGTACTCCTTGTGGATGTGCTCAAGCTCAACAGACGCCATCTAGATCTCCCCGGAGCGATGGCCGAATCCCTGCCCCATGAGGCGGAAACGGTCCCCAACAACAGACAGTAGCGTAGCCACTCAGTATTGAAGATGTCAATACTGCACCGATTTAGGAGCGCTATGAACGACCAGCTTCCCCCCGACGGAAACCACACAGACGCCCAGCTCGCGCTCGTCCGCCGGCAGATCTCGCTTTGGGAGACTAACAACGACGACGTACAGGCCACCGCCGACTGGTTAGCAGATGGCGTGCTGACCGCACCTCGCGGCGTGCGCGTGCCCACCCCCGACATCCTTGGAGTGATCGAGGGTTGGCACCGAGACTTCATGAACTTGCATGTTGACCTGCGGTCGCTCGTCGCCTCGGCCGATGGCACCTGGCTCGCAATCGAGTGGACCTGGGACGTGACCCGCAAGTCCGATGGCGCGCGCAGCCTCACCCCCGACGCAATCATCGTTCAGCTCCGTGATGGAAAGATCCTTCAGTGGCGCGAGTACTTCGATACGTTCGGCTCAGTTGAGTTCGGCTGAGTCAGCTCGGCTCCGAGGTCGGTCGTCATCAGCTGACGGCCTCCCCCAGAGCCACGTCACGGCACCCCAACTACCGACACGCCAGCGGGCGCTCTTCGAGCCCCGCCACCTCCACGATCTCGGCGTACCTTCCCGGGTCCACATCCATGATATCGATTCCCGAGATGCCGGGCATCTCTAGCAGCTCATGGATCTGCTCGACACAGATCTTTACTCCTTCGTCTCGTCGTTTACCCGCTGGCGCTGCCTCCATTCGCCGGATGACATCCTCTGGCACCGTGACACCGGGCGTTGAATTGTTCATGCCCCGCGCCATCGCCGGGCCACCAAGTGCTCCCACGCTGATGAGAATGTGAATCTTGTTGTCCAAGCCCATCTCTCTGACCGCATGCATATAGCTGCGCAGCAGAGCCATGTCGTACACCACCTGAGTGACAGCGAAGTCAATTCCTGCAGCAATCTTCTTTGCCAAACGGTGAGGTCGGAATTCGAGTGGCGGCGACGTGGGCTCGGCACCACCGCCGATCAGGAGTCGTGGCGCATGCTGCAGCGGCCGCCCCGACAGGAGCTTCTCATCGTCTCGAAGATGGCGAATCGTCTCGATCAACGACACTGCGTCAAGGTCGAAGACTGCCTTCGCCTCCGGATGGTCGCCAATGGCGGGGTGATCACCGGTGATCGCCAACACGTGCTTCACGCCAAGCGCAGCTGCGCCGAGCAGATCGGCCTGGAGCATGTTTCGATTTCGGTCACGACAGGTCATATGGAGAATCGTCTCCATGCCCATTCGTTCAATCAACCCAGCGAGCGCAAGGCCGCACATGTGCGGAGACGCCAGCGAATTGTCGCTGATGTGGACGGCATCCATGATGCCGATCAGCGGACGTACGCGTTCGAGAACCTCTTGCGGATCGGCCGAGTCCGGTGGGTTCACCTCGCAGGTGACGACGAACCGCCCATCGCGCAGAAGCCGCTCGAACCTACTGTCGGTTCGACCGGGCCGTACATGCTTGTCCAGAGTCTGTGCTGCCATTCGCGGCGACTCCTGCACAGCAAATGCATCTAGCCATCGACCGTTGGACGACCAGTCGGGCGCTGGCAGTGGCACTCGCGCTGCTGCG
>JAYVVY010000138.1:0-5223 GCA_043786575.1 Ilumatobacteraceae bacterium | reverse complement strand
TCGGAGACCCACTCGTCGGTGACCTCGGGCAACACGAGCTCCTGCGCATTACTGATGGTGACTTCGAAGTCGGCGGGCTCGGTCATGCCCGAGGGGTTGGCACTGAATGACAGCTCCGCACCGACGGCGGAACCGACAAGACGATCGTCGAAGCCTTCAGCGACCCAACCCTTGCCAACCTCGTAGAGCCAATCTTCGGTGTTGAGGCCGGGAACGGGCTCGCCCTCGCGGGTGCCAACGAGGGTGAGCGTGACGTGGTCGCCGGACTGAATCTCGCGGGTGACATCCACCAGCGAGCCCTGACGGCGGCGCTCGGCGTCGACCGCTTCGTCGATCTCTTCCTGGCTGGCGGCCGGGCTGGGCAGCTCGACGCGCAGGCCGCCGTAACCGGGGACAGTGACGACGGGGCGAACTTCGCACACCGCATCGAACGTGACAGGACCTTCGTCGACGCCACCGGTGATCTCCACCTCGGGCGTAGCAATGAGGTCGATGTCGTGTTCGCGCACGGCCTTGGCCAAGTAGCTGGGAACCGAGTCGCGCAGCGCTTCGTCGCGGGCGGCTGCAAGGCCGATGCGGGCCTCCAGCACCTTGCGCGGCACCTTGCCAGCACGGAAACCGGGCAGTGTGGCTTCGCGGCCAATCTTGCGGAACGCTTGGTCGATATCCCGGTCGAAATCGGCCTCATCGATGACAATCGACAGCTTCACAAGTTGACGGGGGGTAGGGGCGACACCGTCTCCTGAACGACCCCCTTCACGGCCTTCTTGGCCATCCTCGGAGAGGGCTACTTCACGGGTGTCTTCGGCGGGTTCAATCGTGCTTTTCACAGGCCGACGACTCTACCGTGGCCTCTGGAATTCCTGCCGAATGCCCACTGCAGTGGTCGTATCAGGCAGAATGACGGCATGACGTTCTGGAAGCCGCACGCCCTTGCCAAGCCGCACGCCGACCAGCTCGACCTGCGCATTGGCGACAGGGTACTGAGCACGGTTGAGCTGCACGGAGTGCCAATTGGCACCGAAGGCAAAGTCATTCTCGCCAACGGCTTCAACTGGCTGCGCTACCGGGTGCTCTTCACCAACGGCATCGAGATGGGTGACCTCGATCACCGCAACCTCGAGCCCACCGGTCGCACCAGCAAGCGCCTGGCCAAGCGCGCCTGACGAGCAGCCACAATGACCTCACTTCGTCACCGTTTCCCAGGCGCCAACGACGGGTGGTCCCGCTTCGACGGGCCAGCCGGCACACAGGTGGTCGACACCGCCATCACTGCCCTCACCAACTGGCTGTCCGACGGCTCGAATGGCTGCGGCGGCGGCGAATTCGCAGCCGCCCTCAAGGCCGACGAGCTGGTCGACCGCACCCGAGCCACTGTCGGCCAGCTGTTGAACGCCGATCCAGCAGGCATTGCGTTTGGCCCCAACATGACCACCCTCACGTTCGCAATTTCGCGGGCCATCGGCGCGACGCTGCAGCCGGGCGACCGCATCGTCGGTACCCGCATGGATCACGACGCGAACGTCACGCCATGGAGGCTGGCAGCCGATGGGGCGGGTGCCGAACAGGTGCTCGCACCGTTCGACCCCGCCTCGGGCACGTTGCCTCCGGAGAACGTGATCGAGTTGATCAACGAGCGCACGAAGTGGGTGACCTTGCCTGGCGCCAGCAACCTGATGGGAACAGCCCCCGACCTGCGGCCAATCATCGATGCCGCTCACGCGGTTGGGGCGCGAGTCTTCGTCGACGCCGTTGCGCTAGCACCGCATCAGGCCATCGACATCACCGCGTTGGGCTGCGATGCGATGGTGACCTCGCCGTACAAGTGGTACGCGCCGCACTCTGGCATGTTGTGGATGCAGCCCGAACTGCTGCAGAGCCTCCCCGTCTTCAAGGTGCGCCCGTCGCACAACGAGGGCCCCAGCCGGTTCGAGACTGGCATGCCGAACTTCGAGGCGCTCGCCGGTGTCGAGGCTGCCGCTCGCTTCCTGATGGAAGAGGGAATGGAGAACATCCAGCAGGCCGAGCACGAGCTGTTCGCTCCCCTGCTCAACGGTTTGCTCACCATCGACGGCGTCACAGTGTGGGGTGTGCATGGCTTCGAAGGCCGCACCCCGACCGCTGCGTTCACCATTGCCGGCCACACGCCATCGCAGGTCACCCGTGCGCTAGCAGCCGCCAAGGTTGCCGTATGGGATGGCCACAACTATGCCGTCGAAGTCGTCGGCCAATTGGGCCTCGCTGAGACCGGCGGCGTCGTGCGTGCAGGCATCAGCCGCTACCTCGAGCCCGAGGACGTCTCGCGGCTGCTGACCGTCGTCGAGGAGTTGGCTGCCACCTGACGGCCGAAAACCTACCCGGCTCATTCGGGTTCGGCCGGTAGCATCAGTGCACCGCCGGGGAGTAGCGCAGTTGGTAGCGCACCTGCTTTGGGAGCAGGAGGCCGGGAGTTCGAGTCTCCTCTCCCCGACTAGTCTGACCAGGTCTGATAGAGTGACGAACACTCATCGACCGGTCGATGTATCAGCGATGTATCAAACTCCGGTCGCAGGAATGCACGGAGGTGACGCATGTCGTGGAAGGCAACCGGCCAGCCAACGGTGCGCAAGCAGCGCGACAAATGGGTCGTGCGTGTAGACGGCATCGACACGTCGACTGGCAATCATCGACCGCGTCAGCTCGGCACGTACCCGTCGCAGCGGTCGGCACTGGCGGCAGCACGGGGTGTTCGTGCCAACGACCTCACGACTGAACGCGGCACGGTCGCGTGGTTGGTAAGACGGTACGTTGCCAGTCGTACCGACATCACCCAGAAAGCACGCGAGCAGTACGCCTGGGCAATCCCCCACATCGAGACTGGCCTGGGCGCCATCTCGCTGTCACGGCTCGACCGCGACGATGTCGCCGCGTGGGTCGACGGGCTCGCGAACGGCGGCAGACTGTCCCGTCGGAGCGTGCAAATCTGTCGCAACGTTTTGCGCGCAGCATTGACGGAGGCCGTCGACGAGGGGCTCATCGTTCGTAGCCCCGCCGCCAGGGTGGGCCTCCCGCGAACCGTCGCCAAGCCGGTGAAGGTGAAGGACACGGTTGCCTGGTCCGAGGTGGAAGTCGATCGATTTCTCGAGGCCACCTCTACGCATCGGTGGGCGAGCGCATTTCGGCTCGGTGTGCTCTACGGCCTGCGCCGCAGCGAGGTGCTCGCGCTCCGGTGGGACGACGTCGACCTGGACAGGCAGACCCTACGAATCGACGAAAGCCTCGTCGCAGTCAGCGATGGGGCCGCATGGGGTGACGCAAAGAACGAGCGCTCGCGACGCACCATCCCGCTCGACGAGGCCACGCTGCGCTGTCTCACCCGCCGTCGCGCCGACCAGGCCGCCGAACGCCTCGCCGCAGGGCCAGCGTGGGAGGGCGGCAACCTGATCGTGACAACGCGCCAAGGCGGCATCGTCCTCCCCCGTTCCTACGACCGAGCCCTGGAACGCATCGTCAAGCACGCGGAACTTCCTCGGCTCACGTCGCACGGTCTTCGCCACACCGCGGCCACCCACATGGTGAGCACCGCCGCCGACGTCGGCGAGCTCCGAGCCATCGCCGATATTCTCGGTCACAGCCCAGAGATGCTGCTCAACACGTACTCGCACGCACTGCCGCGGAGCCAGAGCGCCGTGGTCGCCCGCCTCGGACGGCGGTCGACGTAAGCGTCAGTCGGCGACCGAGATGTGTAGAACCTGGATCGGGAGGTTCGGCGCGCCGGCGATCCTCCGGTCGCCCGTCAGCAGCGGCGCGTCCAGGTGTGTGGCCAGGACGACGTACACAGCGTCCTGAACGATGAGGATTCGCCGATACTTCCACGCCTCCCCGATGAGCGGTCGGCTTCTGCTCACGGTGACCGGCAGTGTCAGAAGGCTGTCGACAGCGCTGGTCGCTCTGCCCTCATCGATGAGACCTTTGAGGAGCATTCGCCTCACTGCGCCAACGGCCTCGATGTGGAAGTGGTCAGGAACCCACCACCGTCGATCCCGCGGCGCAAGAGCGAGCAAGCTGCGCCCCAGTGACGTCCGAACGGCGATCTCAGCCGCTGCCGACGCGTCGAGGACGACTGCGTTCACGAGCCGGTGACAGTGCGGTCTTCGGCAATGAGTTCGGCGGCGGTGGACCCGAGCTCGATCCAGTCATCGTCACGTTCGAGGTCGGCGATCCACGTTGCAATCGCCTCCGTGGAGGTGTCATCCTCGGGATTGACGACATCGATCAGGGAGTCGTTCGCGAAGTCGTCAGCGCGGCGGGCCATCAGAACAGCGTACCTCTGGCTCGAGCGAGCAGTGATCAAGTTTGGACGTCCCGGCGATTGTTCAAGCTGTGATCCGCTGCCTCAGTGAACGACCAGAAGCTCGGTGCGGGTCCCGTTCGCCGCCCGGAGCGGCACCGATCATGCGCCGCGTCCTTCTGTCCGGATTGATCGACGCGATTACCGGAATAACTGCGGCCCTGCTCAGCGATCACCGGAATATCTACAGGTATGCGTGGGCTCAACTCTTCGCGTACGCGGCCGTCTGGACAAGCCAATGCACTTTGTCGATGACAGCGGGCACGCTGCAGGGGCCATACATCACATAACCGTTTGCGAAGTCGATCCGAACGTAGGACCCGCCGGAGCAACAAGACTGCGGGAGCACGGCGGGTAACGCTTCGGGAATGAGAGCCTTGGCCTCCTCGAAGGCGTCCGTCATGCGAGGAGTCATGAAGTCAGAGCCCTCCTCGACAATCGCGGGCACGCCTTCGGGGTAGACGTCAACGAGTATCCGCGTGATGTGTCCACGACTCGTCGCATCCGGCGGACGTTGTTCGTTGAGACCGACCTCACAGGTGGTCGTCGGCGCTGCCGCTGTAGTCGAAGGTGAAGCCGAGCCGCCGGCTGACTCGGGCGAGGACGTGCACGCCGTGCCCAGAACAAGCAACAGCGTCACGGCGGCCAGGAGCCGCGACGGCGACCTCAAACGAAGGCACAGGTCCGAGTAACTGATCCGTGCAGATTGCCCGCTCAGGGCTGGCCCGTCAACCCGCACAGAGCGGCAGCTCGGAGCGGGTGTGTGCCTCGCCGAGGCCGAGCATCTTCGCGCCCCGTCAGCCGCGCCAACGGCGTTGCCGGTCAGAGCCGGGGTGACTCGGTGGGCGGCCACCCTGGCAGCGGGAGCACGCCGCCAATGCCGGCGACTCGCC
>JAYVVY010000137.1:0-20590 GCA_043786575.1 Ilumatobacteraceae bacterium | reverse complement strand
AACCTGTTGCCCGTTCACCGTCGACTCCCGCATTCCGGCCGGCTCGGAGTGGTCGTGCGGGAAGGCCGCCGTCGCCGTGATCGGAGCCAGCACGACATCAAAGTCATCGAAGAATCTCCGCCACGCCCAGCGCAAGTGTTCGCGCTGGTTCGCTGCCACCGAGAACTCGCTGAGCGACGCCGTCGACCAGCGCAGCTGCTGCGCGTACGGTCCAACGTCGGCAGGGTCGAGCTCGGCTGCCTTCGCTACCAGCTCCAGGTACTCATCACCAGGAGGAGCCATCAAACCCATCAACAGCCGCTGGTAGGTCTCGTGCGCTTGCGCCACATCGAAGTCCGGACGCGCCGTGTAGTTCACCTTCGCCCCGGCCTTGCGCAACTCTGCGGCCGCGACCTCGATCCGCTCGCGAACCTCGTCGTCCACCGGCGACAGGTCGGGCTGGTCGGCCCACACCGCAACCCGCAACCCACGAACCGACGTCGGCGCCTTGGGCAGTTGCAACTTCCACCCCGGCGCCAACAACTCGTCGGGGCCGGCAGTGACGTGCAGCGCAAGCGCAAGATCATCGGCCGACCGTGCGATCGGGCCGACGACCGAGATGTCGCCCTCAGTGAGGAGTGCGTTGTCGACCGTCTGCCCGCGCTTGGGCACGATGCCAAACGTTGGCTTGTGGCCGTACACCCCGCAATACGACGCGGGATTTCGGATGCTGCCACCGATGTCGCTGCCGTACTCCAGCCCGCTCAAACCTGCCGCCATCGCCGCCGCGGAGCCGCCCGACGAACCGCCCGGACCACGCGCGTGATCCCACGGATTGTTGGTCGTGCCGTACACCTCGTTGTAGCTCTGGAAATCCGCCAGCGCCATCGGAACGTTGGTCTTTCCGAAGATCACCGCACCCGCCGAACGCAGGCGCTGCACCACGACTGCATCGGTCGCGGCAACGTTGCCCTTCAAGTGTGGGAAACCCCACGTAGTGGGCTGACCCACCAGGTTGAAGCTCTCCTTCACCGTGATCGGCACGCCGTGCAGCGGCCCAACCTTCGCGCCCTTCGCCAACGCCCGGTCGGCAGCGCGCGCATGTTTCATCGCCACCTCACGATCGTCGACGACCACCGCATTGATGCCCGGGTTCCACCGGTCGACGCGGTCCAGGTAAGCCTTCAGCAGCTCCACCGCGCTGACCTTCCCCGTGCGTACCGCGCGTGCAAGCTGCACTGCCGACCCAAACGGAAACGACCCCGCCGTCACTGCCGACTTCGCCTTCGATGTACCTGCCACCTTGACCCCCATCCCTCGACCCTGGACACGACGCTAGTACTCGTCGCCTTCCGGTCTAGTCGGCGGCGCCGGAGAGGCGGATGTGGCGCATTCGCCAGTTGGCAATCAGCAACACGACCGCGGTAATGATCAGCAGGCGCACCACCGCCGCACCACCCTCGGGGATGCCGTCGCGCTGCAGGCGCGACGGAGGGTTGTCGAGCAGGCCGACGAAGATGCCCCGCGACTCCCACGTGGGCGACAGCTGGGCGATACCCGTCAGAGCCGCACCCAACAGTCGCTCGAACAGGAACACGAAGGCCAGCGACCACACCGCTGTCCGCCGGGTCAGGCAACCGATGGCGATGAACACAGCAACGTACGCCACGCTGCCCACTGCCGCGGCCACGAACGCGGGCCAAACGCTCGACGGACTGCCTGCAACGACGGATGCCAACGCGGCCGCCGGAGCGATGGTCACGAGCGCAACCGTCGATCCGCCGACCCAACGCCCGAGCACAATCTGCCACGTCGGCGCGGGCGACAGCCACGTGAAATGGAACGCGCCCGCCCGGATCTCGACGCCCAGCACCGAGTCGCCAATCACCAACGCCGCAATCGGCATGACCAGCCCGAAGATGCCCTCCGCAGCGACCTGGGCGAACGCTCTGTCGGGCGACGATTGCAGCGCACGAGCGAGCAGCCCGAACAGCAACGCGCCGGCGCACGGCAACAGGATGGCGGCCCAGCGCTTCGGTGGGAAGCACGACTGCCACGTGTAGATCAAGATGGCGAGCAGGCGCGGACGGGGGCGCCACGGGCGGACGGTGGAGGTTGCGGCGCTCATCGCACCAACTCCCGGAACAGGCTCTCCAGCGAGTCGTCCAGCGGACGGACTTCGATCAACCGGATCGCTGCTGACTTCGCCAATTGCGGCAGCGCAACCGCCAGCTCGCGCGCCTGCAATGTCTGGACAATCAACTCGTCGCGCTTCGACTCGAACCGAACGCCAGCCACGGACTCAAGACCCACCAGCAGCCCTGCCAGCCGACGATTGTCATCGCAGCGAACCAGCACGTGGCGCGGTGTGTCGTCCATCGCATCACGAATCGCGCGATGCCCACCAGCGGCCGCGAGACGACCGTGCACCAACACGATCACCCGCTCGGCCATCCGTTCGACCTCGCTGAGCACGTGCGAGCTGACGATCACCGTGCGGCCGTCGGTACCGAGCTGCTTGAACAGCGCGATGAGGTGCAGGCGCTGCACCGGATCGGCGCCGTTGAGCGGCTCGTCCAGCACCAACACGTCGGGGTCGGCGACCAACGCGGCCGCGATTTTCGCCCGCTGCCGCATGCCCTTGCTGAACGTGCCGACCTGGCGATCGGCCGCGTCCAGCAGGTCGACCGTGCGCAGCGCGCGCTCGGGCGCATCACGATCCGTCACCCGACGAAGGTTCGCCATGTACCGCACCAGCTGGCGCGCAGTCAGCCCACCGGGCACCGCCTCGTCCTCCGGCACCAACGCCATCGAACGGTGCACCGCTCGATCGCTCCGCGGGTCGAGGCCCTTGATGCGCACGGTGCCCTCGTTGACAGAGGTGAGGCCGGCAATCGCGCGCATCAGAGTTGTCTTGCCCGCACCGTTGGGCCCCAACAACCCGCTCACGCCAGGCCCGAACGAGCACGTCAGCTCCGAGAGCGCGACCTTCGGCCCGAACCACACCGAGACCGCGTTCACCTCAACGGTGGCCGCCGCCGCGAGTGCGGGATCCGTGTGCACGTCGCTGGGAGTAGCGCTCATCGTTCGACCCATCGGTAGCGCCACCACAACACCGACGCGCCGGTGAACAGCACCAGCAGATAACAGGCCAACGCCAGCCAACCGCCGCCGGCAACGCCACCCAGTTGCGACTCAGGGTCGATGTGCCCGAGGAAGATGACATCGCGAAGGTGCAACGGAAGTACGAGCACGTTGAGCAGCCCGCCGTAGCCACCGACGGCGCCGCCTTGACCGCCCGTCTCGTCCACGATCACGCCCGACGAGATGGAAGTGAGCAGGAACAACCCGATCACCGAAGCGCCCGCCACGATGCGGCGATCAGTGAGTGAGGACAACGCGCACCCGATCATTGCGTAGTAGAGGGCGAGAACGAAGATGGACAGCGGCACCTTCCACAAGACGTCGAGATGGCCGGAGAAGTAGTCGAGCGCAGCGTCGCTGACCAACATGTTGCCCACGAACAGGACCACCTGCGGCAGGTATGAGAAGGCGAAGAGGATGGTCGCGATCGCGCCGACTTTGGCCACCACGTAGTCCGTGCCCAGCAACGGCCGGGCGAACATCAGCGGCAGCACCTTCTGGCGTCGGTCGGGGCACATCACGTCGGGGCACACAAGGGCGACGAACAGCAGCAACGCAGAGGAAACACCGACGTACTGGCGGTACGTGATGATCTCGAAGCCGTCGAACCGGTCGCGGGTGACGTAGCCGATGCCGACGTTGACGATGGCAGGAACGCTGACAACCGCGAGCAGCACGAACGGAGCAACCTTCTGCCGCCACGTCCGCCGCAAACCAAGTGCGCGACGCATCGACGCCTTGTAGAGCGCTACTGTGGCGGCGCCGCGTCGCCCACGTGGGCCGTCGTACGGCCGGTACCCACGGTCATAGACAGCGCCGGCACCCGAGCCATGGCCGGCACCAGCGGAAGCATCGACCGCGCTCATGTCAGTTCCTCGCTGCGCCGCACGAACGCCTCGTCCAACGACCGCAAACGCGTCGACAATCGGAAGAGCGGCAGGCCCAACTCGGCGACCACATCGCGCACCAGATCCATCTGGGCGTCGTTGCCCACCGTTGCCTCCACCACGTCGTCCACCGCGACTGCTTCTAGACCCACGCGGGCGAGTGCGGCCACGAGTTCCTCGGTGTGGCGGCCGACGTCGATCGTCACCAGACCGGTTCGTTCCAGCAGCGAGTTGGTCGCGCCCGACACCACCAACTTGCCGGCATTGATCATCACCACGTGATCGCAGACCGCCTGCACATCGTCGAGTAAGTGGGTGGCCATCAGCACCGAAATTCCGAACGAGCCGAGCCGGTCAACCAGCTGCAACATCTCCTCGCGCCCGATCGGGTCCAGCCCGGCCGTCGGTTCGTCGAGCAGCACCAGTTCCGGGTCGCCGACGAGCGCCTGCGCCAGTTTCGTGCGCTGCCGCATACCAGTGGAGAAGCCACCGATCGGACGAAAGCGAGCTTCGTCGAGCCCGACCAGATCGAGAATGTCGGATGCTCGCTGCCGTGCTGCCCGTGGCGGCAGCCCACTGAGCTCGCCAAACGTCGACACGACATCGGCAGCTGTCTGATCTAGCGAAAGACAGTCGTGCTCGGGCATGTAGCCCAGGCGCGAGCGCACCGCGATCGGGTCGTGGGCCACGTCGATACCGCAGACCTCCACGTGCCCGGCCGTCGGGTGCGACAGGCCCAGCAGAATGCGAAACAACGTCGACTTGCCGGCACCGTTGGCACCGACCAGCCCGATGCGACCAGGCGGCAGCTCGAGCGTGAGGTCATCGAGTGCCGTGACACCCGGGTAGCTCTTGGTGAGTCCGGAGAGCCGAAGAAGTGGACCGTTGCTCACGCCGCCGAGTCTGTCAGGTACAGGCAGCCCCCGTGCCACGCTCGGTTCTGGTCATACGACTTCCACATCCAGTGTGGCTTTGATACGACCAGAAACGGAACTGCTCCAGTACCAGCCACACGCGGGCGCAGTTCTACGGTTCGCGACACGCACTGCAACACGCACGACAGAGGAGGGAACTGCAGTCATGGCGCTCACAATTGCTTCCACCAAGCCGATCCACGACTCGCATGCTGTGGCCGAGGACGGTGCGGTCGATGCAGACGGCCACATCCTGGAGCCGCCGACGCTGTGGGAGGAATACATCGACCCACAGTTCCGCGACCGTGCGCTGCGCTTTCGTATCGACGAGAACGGCCTCGAGGAGTTGGAGATCGATGGCCGGCGATCGAAGATGAGCCGCGCCGGCTTCCCCGCCACCCTTGGGGCGATGGGCGCACCCGACCTGCCGGCCATGCAGAAAGACCCGTTGCGCACCTACCTCGGTGAATCCCCGTACGGCGCGATGGACCCGCAGGAACGGATCAAGGTGCTCGACGCCGAACACATCGACATCGCCATCCTCTACACAACCGTCGGCCTGCTGTGGGAAGCCGAGGTGGAGGACCCGGCGCTGTCGCAGGCGTACACAAAGGCCTACAACCGTTGGATCTGCGAGTTCTGCGCCGGCGAGCGTCGCCTCGTCCCAACCGCTCACCTGTCGCTCACCGACCCGGCCGCGGCGGCGGTCGAACTGGAACGCGCCGTTGGCGAGGGCGCGGTCGGCGGGTACGTCGCACCGTTCCACCACCAGGGCACACCGCTGGGCCAGCCGGACAACGACGCATTGTTTGCAGCCGCGCAAGACCTCGATGTGCCGCTCGCAATTCACCCCACCTTCGAGCCACAGTGGACGAAGGGCACCCGCATGGGCACGTGGGAGAACGTGAAGCAGTTGCGCCTCCTCGCCTCCGTCTCCGCATCCGACGGCGTACGCCAGCAATTCACCACGCTGTTCGACTTTGGCGTGTTCGACAAGTTCCCGCGGCTGAAGATCGTCGTACTCGAGTCCGGTGCCGGCTGGCTGGGTTACTGGCTGGACCGGATGGACGCCGTCTACGGCCACACGTTCGTCGGCAACCGCGTGCCGCTGCAATACAAGCCCAGCGACTACTTCCGCGAGCGCTGCTGGATCAGTGCCGACCCCGACGAGCGGATGGTGCCCGCGCTTGCGCAGCGTTACGGCGTCGAACGCTTCCTGTGGGCGTCGGACTTTCCGCACGCCGACCACACCGCGGAGTACGTACACGACCTCAACGAACTGGTCGCCATGTTTCCTGAAGACCAGCGCCGAAAGTTCATCGGCGACAACGCCAGGTCGTTGTTCAAGCTGACCTGACTGTTCGGGCAACGACTGCACGCAGGCCCATTGCGCGGACCGAACTGCAGTCGTAACGTTCGCTTGCCCACACATGCAAGCATTCGTGTGGGGACGGGAGGGCTCGATGAGTTCCGAGGACAAGATCCGCGAAGGTGCCAAGCCGTTTCTACACGACGGCGAACACGTACTCGCTGCGTTTGTGGCGCGCCCGAGAGGTTGGACGCAACAGATGGCCGGCTCGATGCACCTGGGCGCGAGCCAGCAGGGGCATGCCCGCGAAGGCGCCGCCCAGGCAGGCTTCGCACTGGCCAGCCCAATGGCGATCGCGATCACGCAATACCGACTGCTCTCTTTGAGCATGGGCAACCAAGCCGGCATGGGCGTGGGTGGTGGTGTGAAGGACCTCGTCGGCCAAGCCCCGCTTGTCGACGTCAGCTCACTGACCACGAAGCGGCTGCTCGTTGGCAAGATCGTGGAGATCACCGTTCGCGGCGCATCCTTCAAGCTGGAGGTCGGGGCTGGCGCCAATACCAAGGGCGTCGTCGAAGCCTTCAACACCGCACGCTCGGCCTAATTTGCCTGCAATCGGCGTGGACTTGGGCGGCACCAAGATCGAGGCCGTGGTGCTCGACGAGCAGGGTGACAGCCTGTGGCGTCAGCGGGTGCCGACGCCCGTCGGCGACTATCACGCCACGGTCGCCGCCGTGGCCACGCTAGTGGCCCGCGCCGAAGCCGACCTTGGCCTGGTGCAATGCAGTGTGGGCGTTGGCACGCCGGGTTCGCTGACGCGTTCCGGCCACATCAAGAACGCCAACTCCACCTGTCTCAACGGCGAACCGTTGGAGCGCGACCTGACAACGGCGCTCGGTCGGCCGGTGCGGTTAGCCAACGATGCGAACTGTCTCGCCCTTTCGGAAGCGACCGACGGCGCGGCTGCTGGCGCCGCGGTCGCGTTCACCGTCATTCTCGGCACGGGGGTGGGCGGGGGCCTCGTTGCGCACGGTCGCCTACTTGCCGGGCCGAACAGCCTGACCGGCGAATGGGGGCACAATCCGCTCCCGTGGCCCGACGCTACGGAGCGCCCTGGGCCGTCGTGCTACTGCGGGCAACACGGGTGCATCGAAACCTGGCTCAGCGGGCCCGGCATGGCCCGCGACCACGCCGATGTCACCGGCGAGCGACTCGACGCCCGCCACATCGGCGAACGTGCAGCCAGCGGCGACGCTGCCTGCGAAGCCACCCTGCAGCGCTACGAAACACGGCTCGCACGCGGCCTCGCGCATGTCATCAATGTCGTCGACCCGGACGTGATTGTGCTGGCCGGCGGCGTCTCCCAGCTGGACCGCCTGCTGGTGAACGTGCCGCGTCTGTGGAGCGCCTACGTGTTTAGTGGCGGCTTGAAGGACGACGTCCACACACGACTCGTGCGTAGTCAACACGGCGATTCATCGGGCGTACGCGGCGCCGCCTGGCTGTGGCGCTGAACGCTGCTCCTGACCAGGCCTATACAGCCGCGAGCTCATTCGTTCATCTCACGACGTCAGCGAAAGTCGATTGGCGGGTGGGCTGACCGATCAACGGTGAGTTGGAAGATGTCGGGCCGGTTGTAGTGGCCCGCAACGTCAAGCACCCGGTGGTCTGCCGCGGCTAGCCCAACATCGATGTCGGCGAACACGAAACCATGTTCCTCATGAAGCGGGCCAGCGACGATCTCCCCGCCCGGCGCAACGATCATCGAGTCTCCCGGGTTGAGCCACTCGGCATCAGAGCCGAACACCGCGTCACGACCAGGGAAGTTCATCGGGACGTCATCGGTTCGCAGCGAGCAGCCCGAGCCGATCACCCAGCAGCGACCCTCCTTGGCGATGTGCTGCATGCTGGCAATCCAGCTACTCCCCGAGTCCCACGTGGAAGCGACGTAGATCTCGACCCCCTCCGCGTAGAGCGCGTAACGGGCGAGCGGCATGTAGTTCTCCCAGCAGATGAGACCACCCAGCCGACCAATTGGGGTATCGACAACGCGAAGCCCGCTGGCATCGCCCTGACCCCAAATCATCCGCTCAGGGTTCGTCGGCATCAGCTTGCGATGACGGTTCAGAATGCTTCCGTCCGCGCCGATCGTGACGAGCGTGTTGTACAGAGTTGCCCGGCTGAACTGGCCCTCACGTTCATGAACGCCGACGACCACCACCACGCCGCGCTCGGCAGCCGCATCTCGAAGCGGTCGCAAGTCGTCGCCGGTCAGGTCAACGCTGTTGTCCAGCAGCACCCGATGGATATCGCCCGTCAGCCCATAGTCGGCACCTGGCCGCAACGACCAGATCCACACCGGATACCCGGGCACGTACGTCTCGGGAAACACGATCAGGCCTGCACCAGCATCAGCGGCCTCGTGCAAATACTCAACGGCCAACTTCATGGTGGCGTCGCGATCAAGCAGCACGGGCGGGCGTTGAACAACCGCCACCTTCAACTTGGTTGTCATGGTCAGTTCACCTCTCGCGGACGGTGCAAGCACCCCAACGGAAGCAAAGCACTTCGACCGCGGCGTGTCCAGCAACCGCCGCCAGCCTGGAGCTGATTAGCGCTTCGCGAGTTCGGCGAGGCGGGCGAGGCCGGGCTCGATCACATCAGCAAGTGCCCGGGCCGCAGCACTCACCGCCGGTTCTTCTCGTTGCGACGCCGTCATGCGCGCGGGGTTGAGCGCACACTGGTTGGCCCACGCGGCGATGTCGGGCTCGGCGCCGTACGTGCGCGTCGCGTGGGTTCCTCGAAACTGCATCTGCGCCCAGCTGACCAAGGTGTCTGGAAGCGTGTTGGGAGGGCACAACCGGTTGCGCTCACGATCGTCGTCGCGGGTCGCTTCCACGACACCGGCGAGCGCGGCGCAAAAGCACGGAAAGCCAGCGCGGATCGTCTGCAGCCGGATCTTGTCCGGGCTCCACAGCGGCACCATCGGCGGATACTGCAGGCCTGAGGCCGCGCAGTGCACCATGAGCGCACCATGCGGCAACGCAACTACCCCGTCGTCAAGGACGATCTCATCCGCAGACACGTACTTGATGTGACCAAGCCGCACGACGTTCTCAACGGTGCGCAGGAGATCCAGCTCCCAGGTTCCCAGAGTTGGCGTCTTTGCCATCGTGGGAACGCGCGTTGCGTCGATGCGCAGCATCACGCCCGCAGCTTCGAGACGCACGAAAACCTCGTCGAGGGACTCTGCCGCTGCAGCCGCCGTCATCGTGTCCATAGCCAGCCTCAGCGCCACGATCGGGTCGGGTTGGACCACCGCGCGATTGAGCATCCACGGCTCGCGCGGGCGTATCCACATGATCCGATCCGGCTGAACGCCGTGCGCCAACAACCACACGATGCCGTCGGTCGCCGTCTTGCCGGACCCGACGATCACGTAGCAGCGGGCACCGTGCGTCAACGTGGCGAGGTCGTTGATGGCGACGACCCGAACCCCGTCCGCAACACCGAACGGCGCAGGAGTCGTAGCGGGGATCGTCGGCGACAAGTACGCAGAGTCAACGACGCGGCGACGTACCGCAATGCGTGTGGTCTCGCCCGACACCGTTGCCGTCACAAAGTGGGAGGTGCCGTCGGTGTGGTAGTCACTCCCACCGAGAAAGGAGACACGTCCGGAGTCGACGAAGCGGCGGTGCAGCAACACGTCGTAGTAGTGCTGAATCTCCGAACGTCGCGCTCGCTCCTGAAGACCTACCTCCGGGCCGTCCTGCTGCAACGCACCCGACCCGAGCACGGTGGAGGCGGCGCCATAGAACACCGAAGCTTGGTGGAGCTGCACGAATGGATACGCATCCTGCCAGTGACCACCCGCCGCATACCGACGATCAACGATCGTGACGTGGACGTCGGCATGGTCAATCAGCGCGTCAGTAAACGCCATTCCCATCGCGCCCGCACCCACCACGAGATAGTCGGTCTCGATTGAGCGCATCTGCATCGGGGCGACCTCGATTCTCGAACGGACCGCTGCCACACGGTACTTGCAGCGAACACCCGCCGCGACGGACGTTGGGGGAGTGCGCGCGCATTACGTGAGATGATCATTTCATCTTGACACGCTCATCTCATGTTGTCACAGTGATGGCCGTGACACTCCGCGACAATCAGCGACAACTCACCCGCCAAACAGTGCTGACGGCGGTGATCGAATTGGTCGCCGAGGGCACGCTGGACGAGCTGTCGATGCCTGCGGTCTCCCGACGAAGCGGCGTTTCAGTGGCGACCATTTACCGCTACTTCCCGACCAAGAACGATCTGCTCGCCGCAGCGGCTGCCGAGCCGTCGCGTCACGCCCTGGCCGTCGCCGCACCACCGCAGCCGGGCGATGACGAGTTCGCTTCGTTCCAACGTGCGATGTGGAATGAGTTCTCGCACAACCTGCCGCTGCTTCGCCATCAGCTCAGCTCCGAGGCGGGACGGTCAATGCGTGAGGCTCGTCTCGATCGCAGCAAGAACCAGCTGGCCGGGTACCTCCGTGACCAAGGGGTGAATCCAGACAATGCCGGTGGCCAGCGCTTGATCGCGATGTTGCTCCTGGTGAGCGGATCGCTGGGCCTTGTCGAGTTGCACGACCGCCAGGGCCTCAGCGTCGATCAATCCATCGACGTGTCGTTGTGGGCGACGCGAACCCTCATCAACGCCACCCGCGACAGCGCGCCAGCAGACGCAATCGCTCGCCGCCAGACGCGCACCACAAAGAAACGAGTTACCACATGACGACCCACGCAGTCAACGGGCCTAACAGCAGCAGCGCCGACGCCGACGCATTCTTCCCACCCGGACCAGGCGAGTGGCGACGGCTGGCCGATCACTTCCCCGGCGCACTCACGGCCGAATACCGGCTGCTGTACGCCGAGACCGCCCCGGCAGCGATGGCCGGAATGTTCGAACGGTACGGCGTGCTGGCCAAAGGCATGGACGTTGCCTACGTGAATGGCCACATGTACATCGCCCCGGTGCCACTGGCCGGCCCACGCGAGATGAAACGAGTACCGCCAGCCGGCCTCGTGTGGCTGCTCTCGCGAATCCATCCCGCCTTTCGCAAGCGGACCGCGGCGGCTCGACGCACGCTGGCCGCACGACCTTGGCGAGAGGTCACCCGGCAATGGTTCGAAGCGGAACGCGCCGAGTGGCAGCAACAGAACCTTGCGCTGCAATCCCTCGATCCCGCAACCATGTCCTCCACGGAACTCCGCTCACACCTGGTTGACTGTCGGCGACACGTGATCAATGGTTACAGCCGCCACTTCTCCCTCCACGGCGACGATTTTCTTCCCGTCGGTTTGCTCATTGTCCAGTGCGCGGAGTGGGGCATCGAACCGGCTGTTGCGATGCGAGCGCTGGACGCGTTGGCGCCGGTCGGCGCGCTGGCCGCGGAGACGCCGGCGTGGCAACTCGTCACCGGCTACGACCTGGACGCCCAGGCGTGGGCCGAGCTGAAGCGCCACGACGCGACCGCCACGACCACGGCCCGACAGCCGCTTGACCTGGCCTCGCTGGTTGCGCCCGACCATCACGTCGAGCTGCACGCGCTGGTCGACGACGCCCGAGCCGCCGCTCGGTTCCGCGACGACAACGGGCTGATGACCGGTGCCTGGCCGATGGGCTTACTGCGTCGGGTAATGCTGGAGACCGGCCGCCAACTTGGCTTCGCCGACCCGAACCTGGCCATCGAAATGACAGTCGACGAACTCATCACCGCAATGAACGACCCCAAGGGCCTCGACTGCACAGCCATCGCCGTGCGACGCGACCACCGCGTGCGCCAATCCGCACTCGACGCGCCGTCGTCAATGGGCCCGAGCTTCCCAATTCCCAAGTTGTCTGCGCTGCCACGATCACTTGCACTCATTGGTGCAGCTCAACTCGCTGCCGCCGATCACATGACCGGGCTCGGGGAAGGCGCCGTTGGTGTCGGCGAAAAGAGCTACACCGGCAGGGCGCTCGTGGTCGACGACGCTCTGATCGCGTTCGATCTGTTCGTGCCCGGCGACATCGTCATCACAAGGTTCACCAGCCCATCCTGGAATGCACTGCTGATGGACGCTGGCGGACTGGTCACCACTACCGGCGGCCTCGCTTGCCACGCGGCAACCATCGCCCGGGAACTCGGGCTTCCCGCTGTGATCGGTGATGCCACCGCCGTCGCGCGGTTCCAAACCGGCGACCTCGTCGTGGTCAACCCGATCAGCGCGACTGTGGTCCACGCCGGCCAGTGAGCGTGCGACTCGCGCTACAACCCGGCTCTCAACACCGGCCCTCAACAAATGGTGACCGGGTCAGATGGGCGGGCTGCCGTGGATGGGGCCCCACTGCGAGCCGAGCAGGGCGCCGAGGTCGGCAATGTTCGGTGGTGTCGTGTTGTTGAACAGGTCGCCGTCGGTCCAGTGCTCGACCATGTGGCCATATGGGTCCAGCCAATAGTCGTAGATCTGGCTGCCCAGAATGTGCCGGCCGATGCCCCACTGCGCATGACGCTGCGCAACGGTGAGGTGCGAGTGGCCGGACATCAGGTCGTCGAAGTCGGCAACCTCGAACGCCGCGTGGTTGAACTCGTTCTTGCCGAGACCAAGCAAGAACAACGTGTGGTGATCGACGAACTCCTCGCCGCGATCGCAACGAAGAAACGCGCCGAGCGCCGTGTCTTCATCGAGCTGAATCTCGTCGGATGTTATGAGACCGAAGTGCTGCTTGTACCAGCGCTCGGTCGCGCGATAGTCAACGACGTTCAGCACGCAATGGCCAAGGCGCTTGGCATGCGACGGACCGGCATTCAGCCGTAGCGGCGCACCCTTGCGCGGGCGATCGAACGAGTCGTTGTGAACCGAGGCCACCGGCGCTGGCAGCGCCCCAAGCGATTCGCGACCAGCCACCACTTCCACCTGGAAGCCGTTCGGGTCGGTAGCCCGTACGACGCGACCACCACCTGGACCGTCCAGCTCGAGCACGCCGGAGAAGTCGTCGTGCGCCGCCAACTGGCCGAGGTCAGCGACCGAAGCTGCTTCGAAGGCCAGTCCCACGAATCGCGCCTCATCGGCCAGATGAGTGACGTGCACGAACCCGTCATCGTCGGTGCCGCGCATATAGAGCGTGTCGTCGGTCCGTTGTGCGACGGCTAGCCCGAAGTCCTCGAGAAATGACTGCATCACGTCGAGATCCGGTGCTTCGAATCTCACGAACGCGACGTCGTTGACTTTGATGCTCATGACCGATCTCCTGGTGAGGTGTGGTCGCTGACGCGAACGCAGTGGTTGGTCAAGGTGCCGATGCCCTCGATGGTGGTCACGATCACGTCGCCATCGCGCAGGAACACGCCTCGCGCAGCACCGATGCCGGAGGGCGTACCGGTGAAGATCAAGTCGCCGGTCACGAGCGTGGTGATCTGTGAGAGGTAGTTGATGAGCGTCGGGATGTCGAAGATCAAGTTCGACACCGTGTCGTTCTGCTGCTCCTCGCCGTTGACCGTGGTGACAATGCGCAACGCGCCGGGGTTGGCAATCTCGTCAGTTGAAACCAGCACCGGCCCGACAGGACCGAACGTGTCGAACGACTTTCCGAGGTCGAAGTGCGGCGGCTTCGAGGCGAACTGCGCCTTGCGATCGGAGATGTCTTCGCCGACGGTCACGCCCACCACGTGCTGCCAGGCAGCCTCGACCGGGATGTCCTTGCCGCCCTTGCCGATGACCACGACCAACTCGCCCTCGTAATCGCAGAAATCGCTACGCAGCTCGACGTTCGCAGTCGGGCCGACCAGGCACGACGGAAACTTGGTGAACACCATCGGGTTCGCCGGCACGTCCATCGAGCCTTCTGCGGCGTGATCGGCGTAGTTCAGGCCGATGCCGAACGACTTCTGCGGGCGCGGTACCGGTGGGTCGAGCACTACGTCGGCAATGAGGCCCGCCGGTTCGCGGTCGGCGAGTGTTGCGGACAGCGCCGACAGCTGGGCGGCGAACGCGAGCGCCTTCATCGGGTCACTGGAGAGTGAACCATTGCTCACCGTCGCGACGTCGTAGTAATGGTCACCACTCACAAGTGCGGCGCGACCGGCAACGTTGGCGAATCGAAAACCCATCAGTTCAACTTCCTTTCGACTTCTTCGGACGAGGCGCTTGACATTCTTTATCAATCGATAAAGAATGTCAACCCATGGCCCGTAGAGACCTTTCCGACGCAACGCGGGCGTCGTTGTTGGATGCCGCAATCCACGAATTTGCGGCATCTGGCTTCGATGGTGCGTCCACCCGCGCGATCGCAACCCGCGCCAGGGTGCACCAGCCACAGATCAACTACCACTTCGAGTCGAAACTGGACTTGTGGCGCGCAGCGGTGGCCCTTCTCTTCGAAGAGCTAGAGGGCGAGTCGATGGCAAGGATGAAGGGCGTACGCGGGCAGCGCGCCACACTGGAGGCGGCCGTCAGCGCGTTCGTTCACCACGCCGCACGACGCCCCGAACTCAACCGCATCATGGTGCACGAGTCGGGTGCGCCCTCGGAGCGGCTGGACTGGCTGGTGACTAACTATGTGCAGGCGCGCTTCAATGCAGTGAGCGCGCTGTGGGAGCCGCTACGCCGCCGACGCGAGACCATTGATGTCGACAGTGTCACCGCGTTCTACCTGATACTCGGCGGGGGAACCCTGCTGTACACGAACTCGCCCGAGGCTCGTCTCATCTCGGGCGTCGACCCCACCGACCCCGCACGAATCGAAGCGCACGCCGCGGCGCTGGTGGCAATGCTGATCCCAGGGAGAACGAATCGATGAGCGTCAGTCCGTCAGTGATCGTCGTCGGCGGTGGCCCGGTCGGTGTGGCCGCCGCAATTGCCTGCGCCAATCGCGGCTTCGATGTCACCGTGGTCGAGAAGGCCACTGAGATCTACGACCTTCCTCGCGCCATCGTGATGGACGACGAGGGCCAGCGGGCGCTGACGCTGATCGGCGCCGGCGAAGGCCTCGCGGGCGTCACCAGTCCGCTGCCGGGCGCCGAGTTCGTCGACGTCGAAGGCACCCGAATCATCGGCTTCGAGCTGCCGGAAGGAACGCTGACCGGCCTCGGCTTTCCACCTGTCGTTCGCTACTACCAGCCCGAACTCGAAGCGTTCCTGCGCGCGCACGCGCTGAAGGCCAGCGTGCAATTCCTGCTTGGAGAGGAAGTAACAGCGGTTGTGCAGTCCGAGTCGGGCGTAGAAGCAACACTCGCGTCAGGCACGCAACTCTCGGCTGACTGGTTGATCGCTGCCGACGGTGCCGCCAGCCCAATTCGCAAAGCGCTCGGTATTCGCTTCGACAGCCAAGGCTTCGACCAGGACTGGATGGTCGTCGACGTCCGCCTTCATGACGGCTGCGCCCCGGCGCTGCCCGCATTGGTTCAGCAGATTTGTGATCCGGCTCGCCCCACCACATTCGTCCCAGGCCACCGCCGCTACCGCCGCTGGGAGTTTCAGATGCAGGAGGGTGAGACGCGCGACGAGATGACCGAACCAGCGCGCGTCTGGCAACTGCTCTCACCGTGGCTCACGCCCGCCGACGCCGGCATCGTGCGCGCTGTGGTCTACCGCTTTCACGGAACCGTCGCCAGCGCGATGCGCTCGGGCCGAGTGTTCATTGCCGGCGACGCTGCACATCAAATGCCACCGTTCATGGGCCAAGGGCTGTGCTCTGGCATCCGTGATGCCGTCAACCTTGCGTGGAAACTGGACCTGGTCAGCGCCGGCCGCGCCGGCGAGCGATTACTCGACACGTATGAGGAAGAGCGTCGGCCGCATGCCGCGGGGGTCGTCGGCCACGCCGTCGACACCGGGCGACTGATCGACCAGCTGGCTGGTCGCGGCGTCGAGAAAGCCGACCTGGAGAGCGCCTACGGCGGGCAACGCGCGTTCCCGCACCTCGAACACGGCATGCGCACCGGCGACCATCTTCTTACCGGCCGCCAAGCCCCCAACATCACGCTCACCGACGGACGCCAACTGGACACCGCCGCTGGTACGGGTTTCGCAGTCGTCTTCTGCGGAGTGACGGCAACCGACAGCCCTGCGCTGGAAAGGTGGCGGGCACGCGGGGCTCTCGTGGCAGTGGGGTCGATTCCATTCTCGGAGGGGATCGTCGTCATTCGACCCGACCGTTCGATCGCCTCGGTGTCCGCCTCCGCCGACGAGTTCAGGCAACACACCGCAACATTGATGGAGTTCTTCGCATGACTGTTGCCTCACGGCCCTGAGCGGGACCGTCAAAGAGATACGGACTGCTGGCCGCGTACCAGCCCGCCTGGCAGCGCACCGGTTGCTTCACCCTTGACGTACGTCTCGACGCCAGAGACGATGGTGTGCACGTAGCCCGTGGCCTCCTGCATCAGCCTTTTCCCGCCCGCCGGCAGGTCGTGCACCATGTGCGGCCGAGAGAGCGACAAGCCATCGAAGTCGATGACGTTCACGTCGGCCTTGTAGCCCGGCGCGAGCAGCCCACGATCACGCAGACCAACAGCCTCAGCTGTCGAACGGCACTGGCGCTGGATCAGGAACGGCAGATCCAGCAGCGGCCCACGCGTGCGGTCGCGACCCCAATGCGTCAGCAACGACGTCGGGAAGCTGGCATCGCAGATAGTCCCCACATGTGCGCCACCGTCGCCAAGACCGGGGATGGTGAACTCGTGTGCCAGCATCTCTCGGGCAGCGTCGAGGCTGTGGTCGTTGTAGTTCAGGAACGGGACGTAGAGCAACGCCCGACCTTCGTCGGCCAGCACCAAGTCGATGTGTAGTGCCACCGGGTCGACACCCATGTGTGCAGCACGAGCGGCGACGCTGTCGTCCACTGTCGGCTCGTAGTCCGGTCGTTCGTCGAATACGAAGACCTTCTCCAACGAAATGCCGCCGGCGGTGCGTGCTTCCTCAATCAACAACTCACGCCGTTCTGGCTGCGACAGCACGCGTGCGATTTCGGCCAGCGGAAGGTCGGCGACTGCCTGGTACTGCGGGCAGCGAGCGAGCGGGTTGACAGTGCCCTGCAAACCGACCAGAAGTCCGACCGCGCGAGCAGCGACCTGCGCACGCATCGACAGCCCTTCGGCGTTCGCCCGCTCGAGCAATTCCAGCTTCGTGCGGTAGCCGATGCCGGGCGCAGTCTGCAGCAGCGAGAACGACAGTGGCCGCCCCGAGGCCCGCATCATCTCCAGCAGCGTCTCGCCCTCCCCTGCCTCGGTGAAGTCAGAGACCACCTGCAGCACACCCCGGCCAGTCTCACCAATGGCCCGCGCAATTCCGACCAACTCGTCACGAGCGGCGGTCAGAGTCGGCGTCGGTTCGCCTCGGCTGGTGCGATGGTTCAGCGTGCGTGAAGTGGTGAAGCCGAGTGCGCCCGCACGGATGCCAGCAGCGGCGATGCGACCCATCTCGGCCACCTCGTCGGGCGTTGCGACCTCACGGTTCGCGCCGCGCTCGCCCATCACGTACACACGGACCGGCGCGTGGCACACCTGCGCCGCGATGTCGATGTCGTACGAACGCCGGTCGAGCGCGTCGAGGTAATCGGCGATCGATTCCCACTCCCACGACAGGCCCTCGTGAAGGACAACGCCGGGCAGATCCTCGACGCCTTCCATCAGCTCGACCAGCATTGATCGGTCGGCCACCCGGACCGGCGCGAAGCCGACACCGCAGTTGCCGGCGACCACTGTGGTGACGCCGTGGCCCGATGACGGTTGCATCCGTGTGTCCCACGTGGCCTGGCCGTCGTAGTGCGTATGCACATCGACGAAGCCAGGCGTCACGATCGCGCCCGACGCGTCAATCTCCTGAGCACCGCGACCGTCGACGGAGCCGACTTCCGCAATGCGACTGCCAACGATCGCCACGTCGGCACTGCGGGCTAAGCCTCCCGTGCCGTCGATGACAG
Organism: Ilumatobacteraceae bacterium; assembly: GCA_043786575.1. Lineage (GTDB taxonomy): Bacteria > Actinomycetota > Acidimicrobiia > Acidimicrobiales > Ilumatobacteraceae > UBA668. The sequence goes on along the minus strand of JAYVVY010000137.1, from coordinate 2,408 downwards.
TGCCCCCACGGATCACAATGTCGAACATGCCCGCGACCCTAGGTCGGCAGCGGACGCCATGTGGGAGCGAGCGGACCGAGCCAGGTTCAGATGGACACGGTCGATGGACTCGTTCAGAGAGACGAGGGGCCGCCGCGCTTCGCGTACTCAGCGCGGTACTCGCGGGCCAGTTCGTTCTGACGGGTCTTCGACAGCAGCTTGCCCGCCAGCTGGAAGGTGCCGTTCTCCTCTTCATCGAGATGGTCGCGAACCTCATGAGCGAGCTGCTTGGCCAGCTCGGCGAAGTGGTCGGTGGTGGGGTCCACACCGCGCAACTCATCCACCAACTTCTCCGCCTTGTGATGGTCGGCCAGCGCGTGGCGACTGACGGAGAGACCGGCATCGTTCATCAGCAGCGGCACGTAGAGGTGACGTTCCTCTGCGGTGGCATGTGCATCAAGCTCGTGGGCGAGCGCGAGAAAGGCAGCACGCCGCTTGTCAGCCGACGAGCGCGCGTGCGTCATCGTGCGCGCCAGCGCCCGCTGGATCTCATGGCTCTCGCGTAAGTCTTCGAAGATGGTCATGGGCCGTCCATACCCACCTCCAAACGGCCCCAAACATGACGCGCCGCCGAAGTGACGCGCACCAGGTCACCGACGCAGAAGCGCGTCAGTTCACCCTCGGCTTACTCGCGGGCAAGCGATACGGCCATGCCGGGCAGCTGCACCCACGGCTGCTTGTGCTCGCACCAGACCTCGACGGTGGGGCTCACGTCGGACCGGTCGTCCAGCGTCCCCGCCTTCACCGCGAACACGCCCGGAGGCACCAACAACTCCGAGAGAATCGGCGAGCCGCAGTTGCCACAGAACCGGCGGTACACGTAGACCGCGTCGTCGTTCTCGCCACGATCTTCAAACGTCTTCAGCGTGCCCGACACCGCCATCTGGCTTTCGTGCACGACGAGGTTCACCGAGAACGCCCCTCCGCTCTGCCGCTGGCAATGATCACAGTGGCACACCGCTGTAGCGATGAGATCACCAGTGATCTCATAGGTGATCTGGCCACACAAGCAACGCCCGGTTCGCGACATGGCCAGAAGGTATCACTTCGGTTGCGCCGCCAAATTGCCAAGCAGACGCAGTGAGCGTTAGTGGGCGTGGCGGTGGTGGATGTCGGGGAGGTGTTCGTGGCTGTGGCTGAACACAAGGTGCCGATGGAGATTTCCTTCCAGAACCTCAATGGTCTCGGGACTGTGGTGCGGGTCGCCGCCATCAATGGGATGGGTGTGCTCTCTGGGTTCGTGAGTGTGCGCGTGAGCGTGATGGCTGGTGGCGACCACGATCACGCCCGCGAGTGACACTACGAAGGCAATCATGATGGTGATGGTGAGCCGGTCCCCGTTGATGGGCCAGGCCAGCAGCGCACCGATGAACGGGGCCAGCGCAAAAATCACCTGACCTCGCGCTGCCCCCACGAGACGTGCGCCGGTAATCCACATCGTGATCGACAGTCCGTACCCCAACGCCCCGATCAAGAGAGCAGAAAGGACGAACCTGGCAGCGGGCGCTTCGTGAAGTACCAGCCCTAGGGCCAGGTTCACCGAGCCGGCAACCACGCCCTTCGCCAGCGTGATCTGTGAAGGGGTGTAGCTATCCAGACTGGCCGTGATGGCATTGTCGATTCCCCAACACACGCAAGTAGCCGCGACCAGAACAGCACCGGTTGCAACGCCAGCTTCTGAGACGCCGGCCAGCACGATGCCGCCGAGAACGACAATCACGATTCCGAATGCTGCTCGGCGACCGATGTGTTCCTTCAGAAAGACGCGGGCAATTACAGCCGTCGCGACCAGTTCCAGATTCAAGAAGAGCGACACAGTCCCGGCGGGCGTCCGGTCGAGTGCGAGAACCAGCAGAACCGGCGCGAGACCTCCCCCGAACGCCACGGCAACCATCAAGCGGGATCGCTGGCGCAGTGTTGCAGTCGGCCGCGCCTCGCGGAGCGCGAACGGGGCGACGGCGGCCGCTGCACCCAGATAGAGCAGGCCCGCAAGAGTGACCGCCCCCACATCGTCGACAAGCAGCTTCGTTGCGGGCGTCGCCGCGCCAAACAGGACGGCGGCCAGAGCGCACCATACCCACCCGTTCCGCTGGGTTGCCGGCGCTCGCGTGTTCACGATGAAACCATAGGCCCGCCGTTACGACAGCGGTACTTCGTTCGACTGAACGGCCGCACGAAGTCGTCTCGCCGGGTGTTGCACCTCAATTCACGCTCATACGCGCATCGGGTCGGCGGCCCAGCGCTCGACCTCGACGGCGAACGCTTCCAGCTGCTCGTCGGTCACATCGAGCGCAAGCGCAATCATCCCTCGGCGGGCGAGATAGAAGCCTGCGGCGAGCATTGCGTGGAAGAACAGCTCAACCCATCGC
>JAYVVY010000136.1:0-3716 GCA_043786575.1 Ilumatobacteraceae bacterium | reverse complement strand
GCGACGCTGACATGAGCACGCACTACCTCACCTACTGGCAGCGTGAGCGGCAATTGGCGACGCTGCCCGAGGCAGTCCGTCGGTTGTCGTCGATGCCGGCCGGCGTGCGTGGTTTGGTCGAGCGCGGCACCTTGCAGGTCGGCCAGTACGCGGACATCAATGTGTTTGATATCGACACGCTGGCCTCCGAGCAGCCGACATATGTCAACGACTTTCCCAACGGCGCCGGTCGGCTGCAAATTCGTGCACGCGGGTATGCGGCCACGATCGTCAACGGAGCGGTTGTGACAGAGCAGGGCGTCAACACCGGCGAGCGCCCCGGCCGTGTGATCCGCGAATTCGTCCGCGGGTAGTAGCTCGGGCCGCGTCTCGACTTTTGCCTTGACAGTCGGGCCGTACGGCGCGTGAATGAAAACTTCCCGAAAGGAGGCGCGCATGGCTACTGCAGAGCACCTGAGTTTCGTGGCGCCAGATGAAGTGCGTGATATGCCCCATGGCCGGGCAGAGATCATCAACATTGGTGGCAGCCAGATCATGCGAATGACGCTGCAACCTGGTTGGCACTGGGCCGAGCACGTCAAACCCATCGCTGGCACCGATCTGTGCCAGGCGCCGCATTTCCAGTACAGCATCTCTGGCCGTATTGGTGTGCGAATGGCCGACGGTGACGAGTTCGAAGTGGCGCCCGGTGAGGTGAGCTATCTCGAACCCGGTCACGACGCCTGGGTCATCGGTAGCGACCCCGTCGTTGCGATCGACTGGGGCGGCGCCCACGTCTGGGCCAAACACGAATAGACCCCACCTCCCGCCACTGATGCGAGCAAAGTCCAGCGGAGGCACGTCACCGGGACGGCCGGCCGACCCGAAGGTCGACCGGCCGTTGGCGTGGCGTGGCGGGTGTTGCAGCCCGACGCCCCTCGGGTAGGGGTGGATCAGGCTGGCTGGAAGCTGTTCAGCCAGCCGTCGCCAGCTACCCAGATTTTGCCGTCGGCGAGCGACAGCGTCATCGGCCCAGGGCCCGCATGGATGGAGGCGGTCATGGTGTTTGTGGCCGGGTCGATGACACTGACATTGGTGGCCGACCAGGTTGTCACCCACACTGAGGTGTCGGTGACCCAGACGCTGTGGGCATTGGCTCCCGATAGCCGAATTCGAGCGACGATCTCGTCGGAAGCCGGGTCGATGCGGATGACCTCCCCCGAGTCGTAGTCGGCGACCCAGAGAGCGTCTCCGGACGGGCTGGCCATCATGTCGAAGGTGTACCCGACATCAGCGATCGTGTTCACCAGGTTGCCATCGACGTCGAAATGGCGCAGGCCTTCCTTCTCGCTGCCCAGGTACAGCTGGTCGCCCACGCCCGCCATACCCGCAGGTGGGCCCGCGTTCAGCGCAACCGACAGCTCCATCGTGTTGAGAGCCTTGTCCCACCGTTCCAGATGATTGCCGTCCGACCCGAGGCGGAAGATCCATGCGGCATCAGTGGTGAAGCCGATCGACGACACTTCACCGGCATCGGTGAACGCCTTCAGGCCGGTCATCGACTTCGTCTGGCCATTGACGATGACCACGCCCTTGTTGGTGATCACGTACAGGTAGCCGTTGTCCGTCTCGAGCCAATTGGTCGATGCCAGCGCCGGCAGCGTGAGGGTCTCCGCCACGAGGCCTGTCGTGGTGTCGATCCGGTTCAGGGCGGCGTTGTCCGTCCCGGTTGCCCAGAGGTTGAAACCGTCGAACTTGATCTGCAGGATCGAGAACTTCTCCAGCGCGGTGGCGGCGGCCAGCGCGCCCGGTGGGGCCACAGCTGCAGCGGTCGGGACCGGAAGCGGCGGTACGGCGTCGATAGTGGGGGCCACTGTCGTCGCGGTAGGTGTCGTCGAGGGGGTTGTGAGATTCGGCGTCGTGGTGGGTGGCGCGGTGGGCGGCTTCTCCTGATCATCGCGGTTGGCGACGATCAGGCCGGTGACGACGAGGGCTGCCGCAGCGGCGGCCGCGGCGACGATCAGCCCGGCTCGACGTCGGGGTGGGGTGCTTGGCCGCGTGACGTGGGGCGGATTCTCGGTAATGGTCATGATGTGGACTTCCTTTCTGATGGGTGTACCGACCGCTGATGCGGGCGGCTGCATGACGTCTTCCATCAGGCGGGCGCGGAGATCAGCGACGAACTCGTCGCTCGGTTTTGCATCGAGCTGGTCAAATAGGTGGCGGATGTTGTCAGACATCGTTGGCCTCTTTCACGATCTGCTCCAATGCGTGCCGTGCGCGGACGATCAACGATTCGGTGGCTCGCACCGACCGTTCCGTCGCCTCCGCGACCTCACTCACGCTCAAGTCGTCCACGTACCGCAGCACGAGCACCAGTCGGTGCTGGTCGGAGAGCGAGGCCAACGCGGTCAATGCCTCGACATCGGTGACGTCGAACGCGTTGGTGGTGCCCTCGTCGGATCTCGCGCTCCACACGAGTGAGAGCTTGCGCTGCTCTCGAGTGTGGCGGCGATAGTGGTCGATCAACTTGTGCCGTGCAACACCCATCAACCATGGCATCGTGGTTGCATCGGCGACGCCTTCTCTCGCCGCCCGTACACATGCCGTGAACGTCTCCTGGGTGAGGTCCTCGGTCAGCCGTCGGTCACCCGCGGTTGCCCGATGGAAGTACCGGTAGACCTCACGGACCGACCGGTCGTAAAACGCGGCAACGTCAGTGCGGAGACCCGCCCCGCCGTAGTTCGTCGCGTGCTCTGTCATGCCATCCTCATCGCCCAACCGGTGCGTTTCCCGTCGCGACGCGCGGAATTCTTTCGCATCGTCGGGCAGAGCGTGACCAGATGCTGATCCGTGAAGGGTTCCTATTCGCCGGAGGTCACTCGGGGTTACTCCACTCGCAGGGCGCTGGTGAGGGGTCGGCGGGCATCGCGAAGCGAGAGCGGGATGCAGAGGGCTGTCACGCTCAGCAGTGTTGTTCCGGCGACCCATGCAAGCGCAGAACCGCCGACGACGGGAAAGTCGACGACGTGGGCGCGGCCCGCGATGAGTGCCCAGACCTGTCGGCCGACGACGACACCCAACGGCAGCCCGATGACGACGCCGACGAGCGCGATGGCCAGCCCATGAACCTCGGTGGTTGTGCCGAGTGAGCGGGGTGAAAGGCCGAGCGCTCGCAGCGTGCCGGCCTCGCGCCTTCCAAGTCGGCGGGTGACGGTCACTGCGTAGATCGCGGTCACCAGGCCAAGGAACAGCACTAGACCCGCCACCAAGGCGGCCAGGCCGCGCACGTCGCCGAGGCTTGACACGCTGGCCGGCACGAGGCGTCCCTCCGACGTCAGAATGTTGATGCCGGCGGCAGCCAGTTCTTGGTCGGCCGCGGCGGCGTCCACACCAGGCCCCCAAGAGAACACGACCTGGTGGATTTCGGTTCCGTCGATGCCGCCCAGGAACCTGGCTCCGGCGGTGGTGAGCACAATGCCGACGTCATGGTTGAAGTCACCTTCGGGTAGCAGCACGGCCCCGACGATTCTGAACGTGGCGCTTCCCTTCTCGTGATGGAGCTCGATGTTGTCGCCCACGTTCAAACCCAATCCCGCCAGCGATGCAGGCCCAATCGCGATCTCGTCTGAGAGTGTTGGGAAGTGACCGCTCGTGAGTGCGGCGCCGGTGTCGCCGCGTCGCGCGTCGTACACAAGCAACGGCAGGCCCCGGCCGTCAGGCCCGCTGACGCCGAA
>JAYVVY010000135.1:0-3731 GCA_043786575.1 Ilumatobacteraceae bacterium | reverse complement strand
CTTCCGACTCTCGACCGGCGGTGCACAGGTAGTGGCGATGGCCGAGTCGGGCGAGCAGCCCGAGACCGCTCCCGTCCATCAGCTGCTCGACCGCTTCGTCGATGCCGGGGCAATGCATCCGGTCCACGAACGCGGCCCGTTCACTGCCGCCCACGTCACGGTCGTGATGCCCGCGTACGGCCAGCTACCCCGGGTCCTACCGGCAGGCGTGCACTTCATCATCGTCGACGACGCCAGCCCCCGCCCGTTGATTCTCAATGACGCTGACCATGTCATGACTGGACTGCGGCACACGCTGCTACGGCATGACGCGAACCGTGGTCCGGCGGCAGCGCGCAACACCGGACTTGCGCAAGTGACGACGCCATTGGTCGCGTTCGTCGACACCGACGTTCACCTGACCGACGACTGGCTGGCGCCGCTGCTCGCCCACTTCGCCGATGATCGGGTCGCACTCGTGGCACCACGGGTCACTGGCAGACCCGGCACCACCTGGCTGCACGCCTACGAGCAGCGGCACAGCCCGCTCGACCTCGGCACGGAACCTGCACGCATCACCCCCGGCACCCGCGTCAGCTACGTGCCTGCGGCGGCAATGGTGTGGCGCACCCACGTCTTACGTGAGCTGGGCGGCTTCGACGAGGCGATGCGGCTGGGCGAAGACGTCGACCTCGTGTGGCGCGCCGTTGCAGCCGGTCATCGCTGCCGCTACGAGCCGACGTCGGTGGTGCACCACGAACCGCGCAGCACTATTACGGCGCTGCTACGGCAACGATATGGCTACGGCCGCTCGGCCGCGCCACTGGCGCGTCGGCACCCGAACGCCGTGGCGCCAGTACGGATGAGCGGATGGAGCGCGTTGTCGTGGCTGCTGTTGGCGGCCCGTCATCCATTGCTTGCTGTCGGGGTGACGGGCGGAACAACCATCGCCCTGCAGCGCAAACTCACCGACGTATCGCCGGGTGAATCAGCTCGGCTCGCTGGACTGGGCCATCTGGCTGCCGGCCGTCAATTCGCACAGGCAATCTGCCGCGTCTGGTGGCCGCTGGCGATAGGGGGTGCTCTCGTCAGTCGACGAGTGCGCGTCACCGTGGCAGCTGCACTCGTGGCGCCGGCGATGATCGACGCCGTTCGCACGAAGTCGACCCAACCGCTCGTGGACGCACCGCTTGTGACGGTGGACCAGATGGCCTACGGCGCCGGCGTGTGGGCGGGCGTATTTGCGGAGCGAGAAGTGGGGCCGTTGCGGCCCGAGTTCACGAACTGGCCGCCGCGAACCGGCGGCTGAGGTCGTTGCAGTCCTCGCAGATGTTGGCGGGGATCAGGCCCCATCGCATCAGCCGGTTGAACACCATGCAACCGAGACAGAACGCAAACGCAGATTCCAGGGTGGCGGCCAACACGAGCGCCGTGATGAGCCCAGCGCTGACCGTCGTGGAACCGAGCGCCGTCGCCACGAGAGCGCCACCGCTGAACGCCAAACCCATTCCCTGCGCGAATCGTTTCGGCGGGCCGGCGACGAACTGATGCGTGGTGTGGAGGCGAGGGGTGACGACGCGAGTAACGAACTGGCCGAGCGGGCTGAACCGCGGGCCGCTGAGCACCCGAGCGAGAAAGCCGTAGGCCAGCGGCAGCAGCAGCCACCATTGGCGGAACACGAGGTACGCAACAGCCTGCACAACAACCCCGGCAGCAACCAGTCGCGCCGACGTTTCATTGACCGGATTGGGAAACTCGAACAACCGCGAACGCATGCCCGCGATGTTAGACCGACAAATCCGATCAGACTACTCGGAATTAGCGCCGAAAGTCACCCTGTCGGAGGGTTCCGAGCACCTGGGGAGGGCTTGGAACCCTCCATTGAAGCCTTTCGGGACGCGGGTGGGGGCTACGTTTACGGCGCATGACTGTTCGACTGACCGTTGATCGCGCCCGCTGGACCGCCCACGTCACAGCTGCATTCGCCGACTACGGCGATGGACTGGTTCCGGTGGTCAAAGGCAACGGCTACGGATTCGGTCGACCCCTTCTGCACGACATTGTCGCTCGGCACAGCAACCGTGTGTGCGTGGGCACGGTCCATGAGCTGATTGATGCACCCGCGGCGTTGACCCCGGTGGTACTCACTCCCACACTGGTTGCGCCCGCAGAAACGCGAGCCGTGTTGACAGTGGGCAACCTCGACCATGTGGGCGTGCTTGACGGCTGGCGTGGCAGCGTCATGGTGAAACTGGCCAGCAGCATGCGACGGTATGGCGCCACCCCCGCCGAGCTGCCCGACCTGCTCACCGCTGTCAGCAATGCCGGCCTCCAGGCCGCGGGCTTCGGCATCCACCTTCCGCTGGCCGGTGACGATGACGAGCGGCTCGCCGAGGTCGAGACATGGCTGCCGCTGCTGCCGCCAACGGTCGAAGTGTGGGTCAGCCACCTGCGACCCCAGTCATTCCGTGCGCTCACCGGCGCCCATCCAGACCGGAACTTTCGAATCCGCGTCGGCACCCTCCTGTGGCACGGCACCCCACGCGCAGACTTCATCAGCCTCACGGCCGACGTGCTGCAGACCCAGCCGGTACGCGCCCGAGAGTTGGCTGGCTACCATCACACACCGGTGCCGTTCGATGGAACGTTGGTGGCCATCGGGGCCGGCTCCACACACGGGATTGCCCTGCTCGATGATGCCGACCCGACACGGCGGAGCCCGTTTCATTTCCAGCGCCAGCGGTTGGCGCTGCTCGAGCGGCCGCACATGCACACGTCGCTGGTGGTCGTGCCGGCGGGCCAGCAGTGCCCTCGCGTGGGCGAGTGGGTTGAGGTGCAGCGGCCACTGATCAGCACCGACATCGACGAGCTGCGATGGACATAGCGGCAACGACGGTCACCGCCGCGGCACCGAGGCGGTACATCGAACTCGACGTCATCCGTGCCGTCGCGCTCATCGGGGTGTGCGTCATGAACTACCACGGCTACCTCATCCTCGAAGGCGCCCAGTACCCACCGACGAACTTCGTTGAGCGCCTCTTCGACCCGTGGGATGGACCCCTTTCCACACGCTTCGCGGCGACCTTCGTGACCGTTGCCGGCATGGGCATCACCCTTCTGACGCGTCGCAGTCGCGCCAGCGGTGACGGCCGCGCAATCAGCGCCGACCGCTGGACGCTGATTCGTCGCGGCGTGCTGCTCTACACGTTCGGGTTCTTCCTGAACTGGATCTGGGGCGGCACGATCCTCTTCTTCTACGGTGCCTTCTTCATCGCGGGGGCGGCGCTGTTCACACTGCGCAGCCGCTGGTTGGTCGCGATCGGAACCAGTGCTGCGCTCGCAGCCGCCGGGCTGCAATGGTGGGCGCTGAATCAGGAGAGCAATGGCCACGACCCCGGCTGGCTGCTCAACGGCGATGCAGCCGCCAATCGTTCGCCGCGCGACCTGCTACTGGACACGTTTGTGCGCGGCACTCACCCGCTACTGCCCTGGCTGGTCTTCCTCTGTATGGGCATGGTCATCGGCCGCATGATGCCACTCACCGCCAAGCGACGAGTCGAGCTGGCAGCCACCGGCACCGCATGCCTCGCGTTGGGTTATCTCGCCCACAATCTGGTCCCGTGGCACCCGACGCTGGCCTCGACAGTGCCATTTGACCGCGGCGTCTTCTACACGCTCACCACCGTCGGTTCCTCGCTGCTCGCAGTCAGCCTCGTCGGATGGTTGGCCGAGGCACACTCGAATTTCGGCGC
>JAYVVY010000134.1:0-1798 GCA_043786575.1 Ilumatobacteraceae bacterium | reverse complement strand
ATGACTTTGGCGTTGGCAACCAGAGCACCCGGCGTCGTCGTCGGGGTGTCAGCATGCTTGTCGCTGCACGCGACAAGCATCGCCAGTAACCCGAGTAGCCGCCAACGCCCCATCAGCCCGTTCTATCGGAACGCCAACCAATCTCACCCCCGACGGTGTCCGGTGCCTGGCTTAGAGCCGTTCGATGATGGTGCCGGTTCCCAGACCGCCACCGCAGCACATGCTGATCAGGCCGTACTTGCCGCCCGCGCGCTCCAGCTCGTACAGCGCCTTGGTGATCAGGAAGCCGCCCGTGCCACCCAGCGGGTGACCCAGTGCGATGGCGCCGCCATTGGGGTTGGTCTTGGCCGGGTCGGCGCCCAGTTCCTTCTGCCATGCGAGCACGACCGAGGCGAACGCTTCGTTGATCTCGAACACGTCGATGTCATCAATGGACAGACCGGTGCGGGCCAGCAGGCGCTGGGTGGCGTCGATGGGGCCGGTGAGCATCAGCACGGGGTCGACACCGACATTGCAGGTGTCGACGATGCGGGCACGGGCCTTCAATCCGAGCGCAGCAGCCTTCTCTTCGGTCATCAGAAGCACGGCGCTGGCGCCGTCGCTGATCTGCGAAGAGTTGCCGGCGGTGTGAACGCCGTTCTCACGACCGACCGGCTTCAGCGAGGCCAGCTTCTCCATCGTGGTCTCACGAAGGCCCTCGTCGCGGCTCACCGTGTGGACGGTGTCGGCCAGGCTGCCGTCTTCGTTGCGGTCGGGCGCATCCACGGTGATGTACTGACCCGAGAAGCGATCCTCGGCCCACGCCTGTGCGGCACGCTGCTGGCTGGCGAAACCGAAGGCATCGGTGTCGTTGCGGGTGATGCCCCACTTGTCGGCAATGCGCTCGGCGCCTTCGAACTGCGAGGTCATCTCGTAGCGGCCGAAGTACGTGGGGGGAATCGGAATGCCGAGACCGAAGGCCTTGTTGCCAGCAGCGCCGATCGGCACCCGGCTCATGGCCTCGACGCCACAGGCGAGTGCCACGTCGACGACACCACTGCCGACGAGGGCGGTGGCCAGGTTGGTGGCTTGCTGGCTGCTGCCGCACTGCGTGTCAACCGTGGTGGCGGCGGTGGTGAGGGGCAGGCCGGCGCTGAGCCACGCGGTGCGCGTGACGTTGAACGCTTGCTCGCCGACCTGGCTCACACAACCGCCGATGACTTGGTCGACGACGGCCGGATCGATTCCCGTGCGCTCGATGATGGCCTGCTGTACGGCGGCCAGTACCTGGGCGGGATGGAGGGTGGACAGACCACCGTTGCGCTTGCCGATGGGTGTGCGGACGGCGTCGACGATTACTACGTTGCTCATGCGGGCAGCCTACGAGGGCGCTCCTGTCGCAGCAGAGCCGAAGGCGTGTGACGGGTGATCGCCTACGGTGGCCGGCAATGGCGACGTTCAACGCATCCTTCGTGCCAGCCGATTCCCCGGCGCGGCACCGCTACATCCATGTCATCGGCACCACGGTGTTCGTTGATGATCGTCCAGCCGATGAGCGCTGGTCCATGCACTTTCTCGGCATGCTGGACGACGAGGCCTGCTGGGCTGTCGACGTGCCGCAGGGGGAAGACCCTTCATACGGCGCCGCGCTCGATCTGTACTCGCTGTACGGCAGGTCTACGGAGCCCGAGTGGGCCGTCGCTGGTCGCGCCGTGCAACTGGCCGAGTGGGCGCGTACGCATCGTTTCTGCGGGCGGTGCGCGACGCCTACGGAGCAGTCGTCCAACGACCGTTCGATGAAGTGCCCGGCGTGCGGGCT
>JAYVVY010000133.1:0-9481 GCA_043786575.1 Ilumatobacteraceae bacterium | reverse complement strand
GCATCATTGGCTTCCTGCCCGCCGGCACCATCGACGTTCCTGTAGCGGCGGCAATCGACCTTCCCCTCGCCGCCGGCGGGGCCGCGACAGTTGTCGACGCGGCCACTCACGAACCTCTACCCGCTACAAGTTCGCCGCTCGATCGAAGCGCCGCACCATCGACGGCAATCGAGGCACTGCAGCCGTTAGCGACAGCCCCGAGCACCGTGCCAACAGCGAGCGATGCAATCGTCGACGGGAGTGCGCCGAGCACCGCGGCCGACACACACTTGTTCGTCGATCCATGTGTGACAGCCGCGGTGCCATGCTCTGGCATGCCCGCCATCGTCCACAGTGCTGACCCAGCATTCGCGACGACTGCGAGTCTCGACCCTCTGCGGATCTCGTTTCCAGTGGGCGGGGCGGACGGCTTTTCCCAGCAGTGCGACGCAATCGAAGCCGAGAAGAACCCCAACCCGCTGCTCTCCCCAGCGACGCGGCCAACGGTGGCCGTGCTCGTCAACCAGCCCTCCACTCTCGCGCTCACCGGGCAGTGGGCCGATGGCGCCACCGTGGACAAGATGACGATGGTCACCTCACCCGCCGACGATGCTGAATGGAAGCGCTCGTGGGACCAGGACCGCGTGCAGCGCAACATCGTCGCCTGTCTCACCCTGCCGCTCGACGATGTTCGTGCACATGCCGGCGCAGGAGTCGGCCAGCTACGCGCGAACGTGCTCGCGATCAGTGCCACCGGGCGAGCCGAGATCACCGGGCAGGTCACTCTGAACATTCCGACCGATGGTGACGATGCCCTCTTCGTCGAGCGCCTCGTCATTGCCAACCGAGGCGAGCAACGCCGCCTCGACGGCGTGCTCTACCCCACCGTGCACGTGCACTACGCCTTTCGCACCGACACCGACACGATCGCCCCGGCCGGCTCCGGCCTCGACCCCACCAGCACTCGCGTCTACGGCGAGCATGCATTCGTGGAGGGCGCCGACTGCAATGGCTGGGCCGCGAACCAACAGGGACGCGACCGCACCAACAGCGCGCAGCTGACTGTCACCAACGAGGAGCGCAACGTTGCCGGGCGCCCCCGCACTGTCACCGTCGTGGACGGCGAGGTGTATCTCGACCCCACCATGCCCAGCGGCTGGGAGGGCCAATTCTGCGTTCGCCTCATCGCCACGGACCAGCCGCCCGGCGCGGCCTTGAGGAGGCCGCTGACGCTCACACTCAGCGGCACAACCCTACGCAGCCCACGTACGGCCGATTACTCGATCAGCGTGCTGATGGATGGTGCAGACGGACAGTTCCGTGCAAGCTGGACCGGGCCCAGCGGCGTCACGGTGTGCACCGAGGCCGTATTGACCGGCGCCGAGCCTGGAGCAACGTGCGCGGTGTCCTCCCGCTTTGCGGCTGACGGCGTGTGGGTCGCTGTCGACGGCTCCACGGCGCCGCTGGTTTCGGCCTTCGTGCCAATCAACACTGCCTACTGCAACCCGGACGACCCGTTCGGTGCAGTTGCGGACGGCTGCAGTCGCGGGTTCACGCAGCCGTTGGAACTCCCGAGGGGCGACGGTGAGACCGTCCGCGTCGTGCTGCAGGTAGACCGCACCGCCGAGGCGGGAGTGCTGTGGCAGGACCCGTCCCAGGCGTGGACAATCGGCCCAGTCACCTCCTTCGCGTCCTAGTTCGGCGTTTCCCCGTCACGGCCGTGGGCGGTACGGTGAGACGCATGAGCCATGGCCCGCCTACCGCCCGGTTCACGCATGTGGCGCTGCCGTGCTGCGACATCGACGCCACGATTGCCTGGTACGAGACATTCACGCCGTTGCGTCTGCTGGACCGGCGCGAAGACGCCGACGGGTACGGCGCCTGGCTGGGCCAGCCCGACATGGTGGACAAGCCGTTCATCATCGTGCTGGTCAGCTTCTTTCGCGACCAGCCGAAGGGCCCGCAGCCTACGCTCGCCCCGTTTGCCCACCTGGGCATAGAGATGCCCACGCGCGAGGACGTCGACGAGGTCGCGGCCCGCGGCCGCAAGGCTGGCTGCCTCTCGTGGGAGCCGCAGGAGCTGCCGGCACCTGTTGGTTACGTGTGCGCGCTCACCGACCCCGACGGCAACGTCGTCGAGTTCAGTTTCGACCAGGGCGTGTTCGAAAAGGTGCGCGAAGTCTGGGGATGACAGGCCGAGTGACAGCAGTCATCACGGAACTCTTCGCGCGGCTCGCAACTCTCGCGCACCCCCTTCGTACACTCGATTGAATGGCCGCTCGCACCCCACCACCCGGCCTACAGCTGAGCTGGGTCGACGGTGAGGCCGTCGCATGGCAGCCGGGCAGGGGTGTCTACGGCGGCAACCTGCACCACGAGGTAGCCCGCGTCTCGCGCCGACCGAGCATGGCCTACAACGGTTCCACACGCGTCGTGCCGCTGGATCTGCCCGATGGCCGTGCGAATGTCATGTGCCAGCGGCTCGATTCGGCCACGCTTGCTTCGCTCGGCCAACTGAATGCGTTGGGCACCGACCTCAGCGCGTCGGTGGCCTGGTTCGGCGCCATCTACCGCTACGCCGCCCAACTCGTGGCCCGTGGTCGCGTGCTGCCCGTACTCACGCACATCACTGACATGTGGTGGCTGGCCGAGTGGCAGCCCCTCACCGGCGACGTCGAGCTGGCGGCCGCCGACCTGCTGAAGGCAATGCCGCCGGTGGTCGCCGCCGGTGCACCCGTCGACCCGATCGACGTGCTGCGCTCAATGGTGGACCGGCTGTGCCGGATGACCCTGTCGGCCCGTGGTTGGCGAGCCGTCCTCAGCGAGACCCGCTCCATCAATCCGCGCGCAGTGCGCCTGGTCAGTCGCGCGCTCATCGCGGAGACCGGGCAGTTCACCGTCGCCCCCGAGCTGGGTGAAGCCGTCGCCCACATTGCTACCGAGTTCTCGCTCATCACCCGCCGCGCCGAAGGTGAGCCGATCGTACGAGTGCGCCTGCGTCTCGGTCTGCCACGTGAGAAGACCGACGACGAGTTGTGGGATGCCATCGACATCAATGCCGATGTTGCGCCCGATGCGAAGGGCCCGACGGATGGCGACTGGCCGCTTGGCCTTGAGCTGGTCGACGGTGACGACCGCGGCCGCTGGTGCGCCGCCGACTTGATCATGGCTGGCGGGCCGGCCGCCCTTGCGCTCGCCCACGACGCACGCTTCATCCCGCTGCTGCAACGCCGCCTGCGCGAGGCCGGGCTGGCAATCGCGACGGCCGTGCCCGAGCTGACCGCGTGGCTCGACACGGCAATGACGTCGACGCCGCGCGGCATCGACCTCGACACTGCGGCCGCCGCGCTCGAGGGAATCGACGCGCTCGCAACCGTCGGCATCGAGTTGCTGGCACCCGAAAAGCTCACCCGTCGACGCACGTCCACCCGCGCCACCGCCCAGCCCAAGGACGCGACCGGCAGCGGCCGATTCGCGGCGACCGCACTTGTCGACTGGCAGGTCGTCGTCGACAACACGCCCGTGCCCGACGACGTGTTGCGCCGCGCCGCCGAGGATGGCGCAAACCTGATTCAGGTCGGCGGCCGGTGGGTGCAGATTGACCGTGCCGAAGCTCGCCGTGCGCTGGCCAACCTGCAAGAGCACCGCACCGACCACGGCGAGATGACTGCGCTGCAACTGCTCACACTCGCAGCGGAGCTGCAACGCGAGCTCGAGGCGGCTGGCATTGCGGCCGACGACATCGGCACCGACCTGCTGCAGGCCACTGGCTGGGCGGGCGAGCTGCTGGACGGCCTGCCCGACGAAGCCTTGGCCGACGGCGACGTGCCCGACACCTTCACCGCGACACTCCGCCCGTACCAGCGGCGCGGGTTGGGCTGGCTGCAATTCCTGCACCGCTTGGGCCTTGGCGGTTGCCTGGCCGACGACATGGGCTTGGGCAAGACGCCCACCACGCTCGCCCACCTTGCCGGCATTCCCGGCCCGCACCTGGTCGTATGCCCGCTGTCGGTGGTGCGCAACTGGGAGGCCGAGGCGGCCCGCTTCACACCGTTCATGCGCGTCATGGTCCACCACGGCACCGGCCGCTTGGTCGACCAGGCATTTGTCAACGCGGTCGCACAACACGACCTGGTGATCACCACCTATCAAGTAGCCGCCCGCGACCTCCACACGTTCCAGAAGGTGCCGTGGGCAACTGCTGTGCTCGACGAGGCACAGGCCGTGAAGAACCCCGACACACGCACCGCTCGCGCGATGCGTTCGCTGAAGGCCGGGCAACGGATTGCCCTCACCGGCACGCCGGTCGAGAACCGATTGGCCGAGCTGTGGTCCATCTTCCAGATCGTTGCCCCCGGCCTGTTGGGCAACGCCACCCAGTTCCGCCAGCACTTCGCCAACCCCATCGAACGAGAGCACGACCCGGTTGCGACTGCTGAATTGCGCCGCCTCACCGGCCCGTTCCTGCTGCGGCGCACCAAGGCCGACAAATCGCTGGTGCCAGACCTTCCCGACAAGGTCGAGCAGGTCGCGTGGGCTCCGCTCACCCGCGAGCAGGCACACATGTACCAGGCCGTTGTCGACCAGTTGTTGGCCGACGCGCAGGAAGCCACCGGAATGCGCCGACGTGGTCTCGTCTTAGCCGCTCTCACACGCCTCAAGCAGATCTGCAATCACCCCGCACACGCGCTGGGCGACGGCTCGAAGCTGGCTGGGCGCTCGGGCAAGCTGGCTCGCTTCGACGAACTGGTCACCGACCTGCTGGACACCGGCGAGCAGGCGTTGGTCTTCACACAGTTCCGCGAGATGGGTCTGTTGTTGCAAACGCATCTTCACGAGCGTTTCAACCAGACGGTTCCGTTCCTGCACGGCGGCGTCACCAAGAACGGCCGCGACAAGATGGTGCAGCAGTTCCAGGCGGGCACTGCTACCTCACCGCTGCTGCTGGTATCGCTGAAGGCGGGTGGCACCGGCCTCAACCTGACCGCGGCCAGCCAAGTCGTGCATTACGACCGCTGGTGGAACCCAGCCGTGGAAGACCAGGCCACCGACCGCGCCTGGCGTATTGGCCAGTCGCGCACTGTGTTCGTGCACAAGCTGGTCAGCGAGGGCACCGTCGAGGAGAAGATCGATGCCCTCATCAACGACAAGCGCAGCCTGGCAAACGCTGTCGTCGGCACCACCGGCGAAGCGTGGCTCAGCGAGCTCAGCACCGACGCGCTCCGCGAGCTGGTCGTGCTCGACCACTCCCGTGCGTCAAGGTCCGCATCATGAGGGTCACGTCATGAGTTTCGCGTCATGACGATCGTGATCATTCCCGGGCAGTTCCGTGGCGAGCCGCACCCCGTCGGCAAGCTGGCCAGCACTTTGCTCTCCGTTGCAGTGGCCGGCATGGCCGACCCCGCCCGCTTTCGCCGCGGCAAGACGTATGTCGTCGAAGGTGCGGTGTCTCGCCTGCAGGTCTCGTCCGGCCAACTACTGGCCACCGTCACCGGCAGTCGCTCGGACGCTTATCAAGTCATCGTGGCCGTTCGCCCCATCGAGCGCCCCGACCTCAGCTCACCAGAGCTGCTGCGCGCGCAGATCAACCGGCTGACTCCAGAGGGCAGCGAACTGATGGTCAGCTGTAGCTGCCCCGACGATGCCGACCCCTGCAAGCACGGCGTTGCCGCACTGCTGGCCTTTGCCGCGGAGCTGGTGTCGCGCCCAGAGCTGGTCGTCGAGTTTCGCTGTGTCCCCGCCGACGGCGAGGCGCCCACGTCGCGTGCAGAGGTCGGGTCTCGTTCTCGAGCAGGCGAACAACGTGCCAGTGAGCGTCACCTTCGTCTGGCACCGGCGATCAAGGAGCGGGTCCGCGCACCAGAGCCTCCCACACCGTGGGAGAACGAAGAGTGGCTGGAGTTCTTGGGCACACTGCCGCCCCCGACACCCGATGTGCCCCGCGAACCAGCCCAGGTACGCCGGGCCATGTTGGGCACCATTGATCTCGGCAACTGGGTGCAGTCCGCCATCGACGAACTGTCCTCCCTGGACTGACCGCAGGGACAGGTCAGCTGCCCAGGCGCTTGCCGCCGAAGACCGTGATCTCTTGGCGCAGCGGAACAAGGTCGCGGCGCGGAGCGCGGCGACCTGCTTCGGCCAGCGCGCCAGCGGCAAGGGTGCGCAGCTCTTCGTTCTCGTCGCGCAGCCGCATCACTTCCAGCTCGAGCGACATCACGCGCCGGATACCTTCCAGGTTCATGCCCTCGGCGGCGAGATCGCTGATACGACGCAAACGGTCGATATCGATATCGCTGTAGCGGCGATTGCCACCCTGTGTGCGCGCCGGCTGCACCAACCCGCGACGCTCGTAGATGCGCAGGGTCTGTGGGTGCATACCTGCCAGTTCGGCCGCGACGGAGATGACGTAGACGGCGTGTTCACGTGATCGCATTGGTCAGCCCTTTCCCTCAGCGTCCAACAAATCCTGCCTTGGTGACACAGTAGTCGCCGCCGCAAAGGCCTCGACGGCGGCACGCTGCTCGTCGTTCAGGTGTTTGGGCACCTGCACATCGGTGGTGACAATCAGGTCGCCGGTGCCCTTGGTGGTGGTGAGCCCCTTCGACTTGACCCGATGACGGCTGCCCGATTGCGTGCCGGCGCGCAATCGCAGTGTGACCCGGGGCCCTTCGAGTGTGGGCACATCGATCTCCCCACCCAACGCTGCTTCGGCAAACGTGACCGGTACTCGCACCGTCAGGTTGTGGCCGTCGCGTCCGAACAGTGGGTGCGGCGCGACGTGGCACTCGACGATGAGGTCGCCGGCCGGACCACCGCTGCGGCCCGGTGCACCGCGACCCTTGAGCCGAATCTTCTGCCCGTCGGCAACCCCGCCGGGAATGCGCGCCTGTACTTCGCGGGCACGACGCTCGACTCGACTGCCGTGGCACGTCGGGCAGGGCTGGTCGATGGTGACGCCGGCACCGCCGCAGACGCGACATGGTGAAGAGAAGGAGAAGAAGCCCTGGTTGTCGTCGACCACACCACGGCCGCCGCACTGCGAACAGACCTTGGGCTGCGTACCCGGCTTGGCGCCGCTGCCGTGGCAGGTGCTGCACTCCGCGTCACTGGTGAGGTGCAGCGTGGTGGTCAGGCCCTTGGCCGCGTCGACGAAGTCGAGCGTCAGCGTTGCCTCGACGTCGGCGCCGCGCTGCGGCCCGGCTGCTGCCGAGGCGCCACCTCCGCGCCGACCACGACCGAACATGGACCCCAACAGATCGCCCATGCCATCGCTGCCGACGTTGAAGTTGTAGCCGCCCTGGCCGCCACCAGGGCCGCCCTGGCTCGTCATTCCGCCAGCTGGGCCGAGCCGACGAACCTCGTCGTACTCCTTGCGCTTCGCGTCGTCGCCCAGCACGTCGTATGCGCCGCTGACTGCCTTGAAACGCTCCTCAGCCTCGTCGTTGCCGGGGTGAGTGTCGGGGTGGCTGTCGCGCGCCAGCTTGCGGTACGCCTTGGTGATTGCTTTCGCGTCAGCGTTCTCGGCGACGCCGAGAATCTTGTAGTAGTCCTTCTCGTACCACTCGCGCTGCGCTGCCATGGTGGCCCTGGCCTCAGCCGCGAACCTTCACCATTGCTGCGCGCAGGACGCGACCGTTCCACGTGTAGCCACTGCGCAGCACTTCGCTGACGAGCGGGCCATCAGCGGCGCCATCGCCCGCTTCGTGCAGCACTGCCTCGGCCAGGTTGGGGTCGAACGGCTGCTCGTGAAGGTTCATGGTTTCCAGGCCCTGCTTCTTGAGCTGCACCAGCAACAGGTTGAAGATGGGCTCGACCTCTGCGGGATGCTGCAGGAAGGCGGCTTCGCAGGCGTCGAGTACGGGTAGCAACGCCTCTGCCATCTTGCCCGTTGCGCGCTGCGCCTCGTCGGCCTGCTGCACGGCAACACGCCGGCGGTAGTTGTCGAAGTCGGCCTGCAGGCGGAGCGCGATGTCCTTGAACGAATCGCGCTCCGCCAGCAGTGCCTCGACGTCGTGCTCGAACGCACCCTCTGCTGCTGCAACACCGGCATCATCTGGCGCGTCGGCCAGTCGGCGTAGCCGCATCATCTCCGAAGTGAGGTCGTCGTTCAACTCCACTTCGGTCAGGTGAATGCCGTCGGCGTTGTCGTCAGGTTGCATGCCGTTCGGGTTCGCAGTGTCGCTCATCGCGGCGTCACTTCGCCGATTCGTCGTCGACGATTTCGGCATCGATGATGTCGTCGTCGGCACCCGGACCGTTGTCGTTGCTGTGGTCGTTGCCCTGGCCAGTGGCGGCCGAAGTGCCGGCAGCGTTTTCGGCAGCGGCCTTCTCGTACAGCCGCTGGCTGAAGCCCTGGCTGGCCTGCATCAGGGCCTCGTGAGCGGTCTTGATGGCCTCGAAGTCGTTGCCATTCAGGGCCGTGCGCAGCTCGCCGAGCGGGCCTTCGACGGTGGCCTTCTCGGCCTCGTCGACCTTGTCGGCGTTGTCGCGCAGCACCTTCTCCATCTGGTACACCAGCGAGTCCGCGTTGTTGCGAATCTCGGCCTCTTCACGGCGCTGCTTGTCTTCCTCGGCGTGAGCCTCGGCGTCGCGCACCATCTGGTCGATGTCTTTCTTGTCCAACGTGCTCTGACCGGTGATGGTCATGCTCTGCACCTTGCTGGTGGCACGGTCCTTGGCGGAGACGTGGACAATGCCGTTGGCGTCGATGTCGAAGGTGACCTCGATCTGGGGCACGCCACGCGGGGCGGGCGGCAGATCGACCAGCTGGAACTTGCCGAGCGTCTTGTTGTAGGCGGCCATTTCCCGCTCGCCCTGCAGTACGTGGATCTCCACACTGGGCTGCATGTCGTCGGCCGTGGTGAAAACCTCGGTGCGCTTGGTGGGGATGGTGGTGTTGCGCTCGATGAGCTTGGTCATCACGCCACCCTTGGTCTCGATGCCGAGTGCCAACGGGGTGACGTCGAGCAGCAGGATGTCCTTCACGTCGCCGCGCAACACACCGGCCTGAACCGCTGCACCGATGGCGACCACTTCGTCGGGGTTGACCGACTTGTTGGGCTCCTTACCGGTGAGGCTCTGCACCAGGTCGGTGACGGCAGGCATACGGGTAGAACCACCCACGAGGATTACGTGGTTGAGCTCACCCTTGCTGATGCCGGCGTCCTTGAGCGCCTGCTCGAACGGGATGCGGCAACGCTCGATGAGGTCGGCCGTCATCTCCTGGAACTTGGCACGCGACAAGCTTTCGTCGAGGTGCAACGGGCCATCGGCCGTGGCCGTGATGAACGGCAGGTTGATCTGAGTCTGCTGCACCTGGCTGAGCTCGATCTTGGCCTTCTCGGCAGCTTCCTTGAGGCGCTGCGTGGCCATCCGGTCGGCGGCGAGGTCGACGCCATGCGCCGACTTGAACTGGCCAACCAGCCAATCGATGATGCGCTGGTCCCAGTCGTCGCCGCCGAGCTTGGTGTCGCCGTGGGTGCTCTTCACTTCGAAGACGCCT
>JAYVVY010000132.1:0-7061 GCA_043786575.1 Ilumatobacteraceae bacterium | reverse complement strand
TGGAGTTCCCAATCTTGGGCGCTCTCGGCCTCGGTGTCGTTGTGTACTCGTTCTCGCGCATCATGCTGAGTGTCAGCAAGGAGGCCACACCGTGGATCTTCATGATGATCGGCACCATCATCGCCGTCGGCGCATTCCTGTTTGCCAGCAAGCGCAGGATCAGCCGCGGCACCATTCTCGGCGTGTGCACAATCGGCGCAGTCGCACTGCTCGGTGCTGGTGTCGCATCGGCCCGGCAGGGCCAGCGCACCATTGAGGAACATCCCACCACGGTGGACTCTGCGCTGTGCCTTGAGGGTGGCACTGAGGCGGAAATCGACGATCACGGCTCGCAGGATGTATCCGCAAAGAGCAACGTCATCGCCAACATCTTCCTGCAATCCAACGGCGATCTGAACGCACGTATCGCCGGCTTCACGGATCCCGAAGATAACTTTCGCACAATCACGGTGCCGCGCAGCACCAATGTCAGAATACGTTTCCACAACGAGTCGAATTCCCCGCAGCGGCTCACCGCTCGATTGGGCACGTTCGGCGAGGAGAGTGAAGTCGTGATGTGCACGACCGCAATCAACCCGGGCAAGGAAGCCTTCTTGACCTTCAGAATTCCCAAGACCAACGCCGCCAGCAGCACTCCCATGGAGTTGCTGGTGCCCGGGGTCGAGGGCCAGACGATTGCAATCGTGGTCCCGTGAGCATGGAGCAGAGTGAGAACATGCCAAGCCGTTCGTCTGGACGCCATTCTGACATGCGTCGGTTTGCCGGTCGTCGCTACGTCGCCCTCGCCGTTGGCGTCGGGCTGGTGTTGGCCGGCTGCGCGAAGAATGCACCGCAAGACACGTTCCGACCAGCAGGCTCCAACGCTCGCAAGATCGACGGGCTGCAGCGTGAGCTGTTCTACATCTCCGGCGTTGTTGGTCTGATCGTCTTTGCCGCCGTTGGTTACGCGGTGTGGAAGTTCAAGGACCGTGGCCAGGAGATTCCCGAGCAGACGCACGGCAACCCCAAGCTGGAGATTCTGCTCACCATCATCCCGGCCATCATCCTTGCGGTCGTTGCGGTGCCCAGCGTTGCGGCCGTGTTCGAGCTGGACAAGAAGGACAACGACTGCGTCATCAACGTCACTGGCCAGCAGTGGTGGTGGGAATACGACTACGTGCAGGGCAGCACCTGCGGCGGTGTCGAGATCACCAAATCCATCGTCACCAGCGGCGAATTGGTCATTCCCGCCGACACAGATGTACTCCTACGCATCACCAGCCGCGACGTGATTCACAGCTACTGGATCCCGCGTCTGAACGGCAAGCGAGACGCAGTACCGGGGCGCCTCCACACGCTGCGCATGCAGGCCGACCAGCCGGGCCTCTACACCGGCCAGTGCACGGAGTTCTGCGGTCTGAGTCATTCGCGCATGCGCCAAGCCGCGGTTGCACTCACCACCGCCGACTTCCAAACCTGGGTTACCAATCAGACGTCCGACTACGTAGCGCCGCAAGCAGGCACGCTCGCCGCTACTGGCGAAGGCACCTTTCAAGCGCAGTGCAGCAAGTGTCATCAGGTGAACGACCTGAAGACCGCCGATGGAACCCCGGTGCTGGCTGCTCCCGACCTCTACATCGTGTCGGGTGCCGCTCCAAACCTCACCAACCTGATGACTCGCACCGCCTTCGCCGGTTGGACATTCGATCTGATCACCGACGAGTGCCGCGACAAGTTGTGGAATGCCGCTCCCGCAGACTTTGGGGCGCTGTATCTGCAGGGCGTCACCCCCGAATGCTTCAATGAAGCCAACCTGCGTACCTGGCTGCGCAACGCACCGGCGATGAAGCCGATGTATGCAGACCCAGCGAAATTGGCCGCCACCGGCGGCAAGACACGAGGCATGCCGAACCTGAACCTCACTGAGGATCAGATCGACCAGCTCATTGCCTATCTGCTCGAGCGGAAGTAAAGGAAGCCAACGCGATGGCTATCATCGAACGACCCTCAGTGGCCCCCGTCGTCCTCGGCGACGTGGTTGCCAGTCCACCGGCGTTAGTCACGCCCACTGCTGCCATGGGCGTGTTCAAGCGCCCGGTCAGCACCACCGGCTGGAAGTCGTGGGTGTTCACGGTCGACCATAAGAAGCTGGGCATCATGTATGGCGCGGTTGCGCTGTTCTTCTTCCTGGTTGGTGGTGTTGAAGCCCTGCTGATTCGGTTGCAGTTGGCTGCTCCGGACAACACCGTGCTCAGCGCCGATCTGTACAACCAGATGTTCACGATGCACGCCACCACGATGATCTTCCTCTTCGTGATGCCGATGGCGGCCGCCTTTGCCAACTACTTCCTGCCGCTGCAAATCGGTGCCCGCGACGTTGCATTTCCGCGGATCAACGCGGTGGGCTTCTGGCTGTTCCTTTTCGGAGGTTTGTTTCTCAACAGCGCGTGGTTCCTAGGTGGGGCGGCCGACGGCGGTTGGTTCATGTACTCGCCCAACAGCAGCCCGCTGTTCTCGCCCAGCCACGGCATCGACTTCTGGGTACTCGGCCTACAGATCACGGGTATTGCGTCGCTGGTCGGTGCCATCAACCTCATCACCACGATCATCAACATGCGCGCGCCGGGTATGTCGTTGATGCGCATGCCGGTGTTCACCTGGATGCAGTTGGTCGTGCAGTTCCTCTTGCTGTTCGCGGTCCCCGTGATCACCGTGGCCCTGTTTCTGCTGAGCTTCCAACGAAGGTTCGGCGCTGCGTTCTTCGATGTGGACAAGGGCGCTGACCCACTCCTGTGGCAGCACCTCTTTTGGATCTTTGGTCACCCTGAGGTCTACATCCTCATTTTGCCCAGTTTCGGCATCATCTCCGAGGTGCTCCCCACGTTTGCTCGCAAGCCTTTGTTCGGTTACAAGTTCGTGGTCTTCTCCGGTGCGGCAATTGGTTTCGTCGGCTGGGGCGTGTGGGCGCACCACATGTTCGCCAGCGGCCTCGGCCCGGTCAGCGTGGCCGTCTTTTCTGCTGCCACTATGCTCATCGCAATTCCCACCGGTGTGAAGATCTGCAACTGGACGCTCACGCTGTGGGGCGGCAAGTTGTGGTTCACCACCGCAATGAACTTCGCCATCGGCGTGATCGTGCTCTTCACTATCGGCGGGTTGTCTGGTGTCACTCATGCATCGGCCCCTGCCGACACGCAGCAGACCGACACGTATCACATCGTTGCGCACTTCCATTACGTCATCGTCGGCGGCGCAGTGATGGGGCTGTTCGCAGGCTTCTACTATTGGTGGCCGAAGATGTTCGGCAAGATGCTGAGCGAGCGTCTCGGTAAGTGGAACTTCTGGCTGATGTTCTTTGGCATCAACCTGACCTTTGCTCCGATGCACATTTTGGGCATGCAGGGCCAACCGCGCCGCATGGTGATATGGCCCTTGAAGTTGACAGGTGAGGGTTTCTTCAACCTCGCCTTCTGGAACAAGGTCTCCACTCTCGGGTCGTTCACCATTGCACTTGGCGTGTTGCTGTTCGTGATCAACATCTTTGTCACCACCAAGAAGGGCGCGAAGGCGCCGCTCGACCCGTGGGACGCACGCACCCTCGAGTGGATGACGGCAAGCCCGCCGAAGGAACACAACTTCGACAGCATTCCTACCATCCACGCGCTCGACGAGTTCTTCCACCGCAAGTACGAGGAAGTGGACACTGACGCTGGCCTACGGCTGGTGAAGGTGAAGACCGGCGAGGAAGTCCTCGCCATCGAGGAAGCCGCAGGGGATGCCCACATCCATCTGCCGTCGCCTTCGTATTGGCCAATCGTGTTGGCGCTTGCCTTCCCGGTGATTGCATACGGGATCATCTTCAACCTGATGCTGTCTGTCGTTGGGGCCGGCATTCTTGTGATCGCCCTGTTCGGCTGGGTACTCGAGCCGTCGGTGGCTGACGACAGTGACTACGACCCAAGCGACAATGACCCGCCCGCCGAGGGCGGCGGTCCGACCAAGGAGTTGGCGTCAATTGGCTGACATCACGATTCACGAATCCGCGGCTGCGCCCGTCGGGGTCGCCGGTCACGACGATCACGGTCACGACGATCACGGTCACGGTCACGGTCACGACGATCACGGCGGCGCACATGTCACCGCAACCGGGCTGAGCAACAACAAGATGGCGATGTGGCTGTTCCTGGGCAGCGAGTGCCTACTGTTCGGTGGTCTCATCAGCACCTACATGCTGTACCGCGGCCGACAAGGAACCGGCCCCGGCCCCGCCCAGGTGTTCGACATTCCACTCACCTCTGTCAGCAGTTTCGTCTTGCTGATGAGCTCGCTCACGATGGTGCTCGCAGTCAACTCTGCAAAGCGTCTCGACGACAAGAACACACGCCTGTGGCTGATGGCAACTGCGCTGCTGGGTGCCTTGTTCGTTGGCGGTCAGGTGTACGAGTTCACGGCGTTCTACCAAGAGGGCCTGGGCTTCACTACCAGCCTGTTCTCGTCCAGCTTCTTCACCCTCACCGGTTTCCACGGTGTGCACGTGACGCTGGGAGTCATCATGCTGATTGCGCTCGCAGCCATCATCGGTCGCGGGCGCATCTCGGGTGACAAGGCAGAAGTCGTCGAGATGGTAGGCCTGTATTGGCACTTCGTCGACGTCGTGTGGGTTGTCATCTTCACTCTCGTCTACCTGATCCCGGCCTGAGGTATCACCCATGAGCGCAGTCACCGAACACATCGACGATCATGCGGCAACCGCTGGTCACACTGGCGATGCCGCCGACGGGCACCACGTCCCAACCGACGGTTACTTCATCCGAGTCGCGCTGGTACTTGCCGCGCTGACGGCGCTTGAGACCTCCACCTACTGGATTCACATCGGCGGGTTTGCTACACCGCTACTGCTGATCTTGATGACCATCAAGTTCTTCATGATCGTGCTCATTTTCATGCACCTGAAGTTCGATAACAAGCTCTTCAGCGTGCTGTTCTACATCGGTCTCGGCCTTGCCGTGCTGGTGTACAGCGTGTTCCTGTCGACATTCCAGTTCTTCGCTAGGTGAGCTGATGTTTGCCGCCACGCCGTTCGCGGATCCGTGGCGTTTTCAGCCGAACGTCGAGGTCTACCTCCTGGTCGGCTTTCTGATTGGCGCGTACGTGTACATGGTGCGCGTGATCGGCCCGAAGGCAGTCGCTCCCGGCGAGGCAGTAGTCACCCCACGCCAGTCGCGTTGTTTCATCGGCTCGATGGTGATCCTGTTCGCAGCCAGTACGTGGCCGATACACCAGATCGGTGAGGACTACCTCTACAGCGCCCACATGTTGCAACACATGATGCTCAGCTACTTCCTGCCGCCGCTGGTTTTGTTGGCGACGCCGGAGTGGTTGCTGCGTGTCTTGGTTGGCGAGGCGCTGACGTATCGCGTGGTGCGCTTCTTCTCCAAGCCGGTGGTGGCCGCAGTGCTGTTCAACGGGATGGTGATGATCACGCACATCCCGGGTGTGGTCAACACCAGCACGGTGAACGGCCCTCTCCACTTCCTCGTGCATTTCATGGTGGTACTCACCGCCGTGCTGGCGTGGATGCCGGTGGTCGGCCCCCTGCCCGAACTGCAGATGCGTCACGGCGGCAAGATGATCTACCTGTTCCTGTTCAGTGTCGTGCCCACGGTGCCGGCAGCATGGCTGGCCATGGCCGAGAAGCCGGTCTATAGCCACTACGGCGACCAGCCCGTGCGAGTCTGGAACATCGATGCCATCAACGATCAGCAGGTTGCGGGCCTCATCATGAAGGTCGGCGGCGGCATGTTCCTGTGGACCGTTGTGATCTACATGTTCTTCAAGCGCTTCGGGAAGGAAGCGTCGCACGAGAACACATACCGACGCGCTGAAGCGCCGGAGGCAGCGCTGGCCGAGACGCCTTTGATGTACGACGTAGTCACCGCTGCCTTCGACGCCAGCACAGCTCCGGCCGAAGCCGAACCCCGCTCTGGCTGATGGCCCGCTAGTTGTACCCGGCCATCAGGTTGGTGTCTGAAGTCGGCTGATGGGTGGGTGTCCGCCGATGGCGGTGTGGCGTCGTTGAGTGTTGTAGGTGTGGAGCCATGGTGCAAACGCGGCGGTGCGTTCGTCGTTGCTGGTGAAGATCTGCCGGTAGGCCCATTCTCTGGCGAGGGTCCGGTTGAAGCGTTCGACTTTGCCGTTTTGCCATGGGCAGTGCGGGCGAATGAACTTGTGGGTGATGTCGTGTTGCTCGAGGAGCTCACGAAGATCGCGCCCGTGGCGGTAGCTCCACGCGTTGTCGGTCATCACTCGTTCGATGGTCACGCCATGTTTAGCGAAGAACTCGATCGCGCGGGCGAAGAACGCAGCGGTCGTGTCTGCTCGTTCGTTGGTGAGGATCTCGCTGAACGCGACGCGGCTGTGGTCATCGACGACTGAGTGGATGTAGTCGTAACCGATCTTGGTGTTCATGCGTTGCGATGTAGTGCCCATCTCGCGTCCGTGGGCTCGCCAGCCGCCGCCGTCAGGGATGCGGCCGATCTTCTTGACGTCCATGTGGACCAGCTCGCCGGGTCGTTCACGCTCGTAACGAATCGCGGTGGCCTTTGAGGACCGGATCACCTCGCCTGTGAGCGGGTCCAAGTCGCACAACCGTGGGATGTTGTGGCGGCGAAGGACCCGCGACACCGTCCGTGGTGCCAGGCCAAGTTCTGGGCCCAGCCAGTCCTGTCCTTTGCGATGCTCGGTTCTGGCGGCGAGGACCCGGCGTTCGTTCTCGTCGCTGATACGCGACGGCGTCGTGTGTGGCCGCGACGACCGATCGTGCAAGCCGGCGGCACCTTCGGCATCGAAACGAGCGACCCATCGATGTGCGCATTGCCGTGAGATTCCCATTGCCTTCGCGACATGGGCAACGGCTTGACCTTCGTCGCGGACTCGTTGCACGAGCAGCTGGCGACCATGAACGGTGAGACGGGCGTTACGGTGAGACACCGAAGACCTCCTGTTTTGTGAAGCGGCAAACTCCACAATGCCAGGAGGTCTTCACGCGTCAGCGGATAACACCAACGTCATGGCCGGGTACA
>JAYVVY010000131.1:0-1765 GCA_043786575.1 Ilumatobacteraceae bacterium | reverse complement strand
ATTGGTCGCGGCTGCACCCCAGGTGGCTACGCTGACACCATGTTTGCGGTGATCTTCCACTGGTGGCTCGGTGCCCTCCTCACGATCGTCGGCGTCAGCCTGCTGATTGCCTTCGTCGTGGGTTACATCAAGATGGTCGTGGCGCCGCAGTACCCGGGCAAGCGGAACAAGCGCGACGACTGACCGGCTCCGGCGGCCGCTGATGTCACACGCGATGCCGAACGACAACCAGCTAGCCGCGCTGCTCGGCCGTTGCACGTTTCCTACGACTGAGACAGTTGTCACGTGCGCGGTCTCCGGCGGCGCAGATTCCACTGCCCTGCTGGTCCTGGCGCTCGCCGCCGGCTTACAGGTCACTGCGGTCCACGTGGACCACGGTTTGCGTGAGGGCTCGGCGACCGAGGCCGACGTCGTTCGTGCCAACGCGCTCCAGCTGGGCGCTGCGTTTCGAGCCGCACGAGTCGACCTGGTCGACGGGCCGAATTTAGAAGCTCGCGCACGGGCGGCGCGATATGCGGTGCTGCCCGGCGATGTGCTCACCGGCCACACCGCCGATGATCAGGCCGAGACCGTGCTGGTCAACCTGCTGCGCGGCGCGTCCACCAGCGGGCTGGCAGCAATGCGTCCGGGTCATCGTCATCCGATCCTGAGCCTGCGCCGCAGCGAGACGGTCGAGCTGTGCGCGGCGCTGGACCTGCCCGTGGTCAACGATCCGTCGAACCTGGAGTCGCGGCATCTCAGGAATCGAGTGCGACACGAGCTCTTACCGCTGATGGCCCAGCTCTCGCAACGCGACCTAGCCCCTGTGTTGGCACGCCAGGCGGGCCTGGCCCGTGACGACGACGAGCTACTAAACGAACTGGCCACCGCACTGGACCCCACCGACGCGCGCGCGTTGGCCGCCGCCCCTGTAGCGCTTGCCCGCCGGGCAGTGCGTCGCTGGCTGGCCGGCTCGCACCCGCCCGACGCAGCCACCGTCGAGCGCGTGCTGCAGGTCGCGCGCGGCCATGCGGTGGCCACGGAGGTGGGTGGCGGCCGCCGCGTAGAGCGACATCAGCAACGGCTGTCGCTTGGCGCCGACGAACAGGCTGCGCACCGAGTAACCTAAGCCGACATTCGTTGGCACTACACGTGGAGGAAGGCTCATGCCTCCCAGGCTGCGCGGGAAGTGGGCGCTGGGTATCACGCCGCGCAACTTCACGTGGTTCATGAAAGACAAACTTGCGGTGTGCGAACGCCCCGG
Organism: Ilumatobacteraceae bacterium; assembly: GCA_043786575.1. Lineage (GTDB taxonomy): Bacteria > Actinomycetota > Acidimicrobiia > Acidimicrobiales > Ilumatobacteraceae > UBA668. Next base: position 522 of record JAYVVY010000131.1, on the reverse strand, counting down.
TGGGTACGGCGATAACCATCGTCGCGTCCGTCGCCAAGAAGAGATCATCTGGTTACGCGAAAACGGCTTCGGCTGCGTAGTCAGCATCATCCCGGCCACGCACAACCTGCACAATTACGACGAGCTGGGCATGCCATTCCTGCACCGCCCGTTCACCGGCACCGACGACCTTGGCATGTGGCTGAAGGCGTTCTATACGGAAATCCACGGACTGCTCGAGACCAGCACGAAGGTCATCGCGCACAACGAGTCGGTCGACGACAAGATCATTGGCATCATGGGCGGCTACATCCGCTGGAGCGGCATGGTCGACGATCCGTCGACGGTCATCAACCTCACCGAGCGCATCGCCAAGCGTCAGCTCGACCCGTTCGCACGTGAGGTCATCCTCATGGCGCACGAACTGCACTGACGCCGCTCCGCTCGTAACACGTCTCGCGCTACCGGTTGCGTCACGCGCCTACGATGGCGCGATGAGCAGCACTCCCGCGAACTGGTACCCGGACCCGATGGGTCGCCACC
>JAYVVY010000130.1:0-9902 GCA_043786575.1 Ilumatobacteraceae bacterium | reverse complement strand
GTGGAAACACCTCCGGCGGTGGCAGCCCCAGTCGTGGCAGCCCCAGTCGTTGCAGCCCCAGTCGTTGCAGCCCCAGTCGTTGCAGCCCCAGCCGTTGCGGCCCCGGCTGCGCCAGCTCCGGTGGTCGCAGCTCCGGTTGCAGCGGTCGTTGAGGCCCCAGCCGCCGAAGTGACCGCTGCCGTCGCGCCCGTCGACAATGAAGGTCTTGGAAGCGACAACCGGTTGCTGTCGCCAGTCGTGCGTCGCCTGGTCTCCGAACACGGCATCAATCCCGACGACCTGACCGGCACCGGCCCCGGTGGCCGTCGCACCTGCCCCGGCGGCGGCCGCCCCTGCGCCGGTTGCCTCAGCGCCCGCAGTCGTGTCCGGCGAGCGCGACACCTCGGTGTCGCTCAGCAAGATACGCAAGCTCACCGGCAGCCACATGGTGATGAGCAAGGGTGTCAGCCCGCATGCGTTCAGTGTGGTCGAGGTCGACTTCGCCAATGTCGACGTCACCCGCAGCAAGGTGAAATCCGACTGGAAGTCGGCCGAAGGCTTCAGCCTCACCTATCTACCGTTCATCACTCGTGCCATCGTCGATGCGTTGGCTGACTTCCCGTACCTCAATGCCAGCGTCGGTGAGAATGAACTGATCGTGCACAACTTCATCGACATCGGCATTGCCGTCGACCTCGACTTCCAAGGCTTGCTGGTTCCTGTCGTTCGCAGCGCCGACACCAAGCGCCTTCGCGCCATCGCACGCGAAATCAACGATCTGGCGAATCGCGCCCGCACCCGCAAGCTCAGCCCCGATGAGATCAGCGGCGGCACCTTCACCATCAGCAACAACGGTTCGGCCGGCAGCGTGCTTACTATGCCGATCATCAACCAGCCGCAGGTCGCAATCCTCTCCACCGATGCAATCGTCCGCAAGCCGGTCGTTGCGCAGCTGGCCGATGGTGGCGAAGCCATTGTCATTCACCCGGTCGGCAACCTGGCGATGAGCTGGGATCACCGAGCATTCGATGGTGCCTATGCCGCCGGATTCTTGGTCAAGGTGAAGCAGCTGCTGGAAACTCGCGACTGGTCGCAGGAGCTCTGACGCTCGCCGTGGCCACCGACGCGACGCTGCACGTGCGTTGGCTTGGCAGGGTGCCCTACCGCGAAGCCCTTGCTCTCCAGCAGGCAATCTTTGAACGCGGCACCGGTGACCACCTCCTGCTGCTGGAGCATCCTCACGTCTTTACGCACGGCCCGCGTGCGGATCTCGCAGCCAACATGAAGGTTGCGCCATCGGCAGTGGGCGCCGAGCTGGTCAGTGTCCGGCGTGGTGGCGACGTGACATATCACGGCCCTGGTCAGTTGGTTGGTTACCCGATTGTCAATCTGCCCAACGCACTCGGTGCTTCGGATCACGTGTGTGCGATTCAGCGGCTCATCGTTGGCACGCTGATGGAGTTGGGTCTCGCCGACGTCGGTTGCCTGCCCGCGTACCCCGGTGTGTGGGCAGGCGTCAGCGGCCCCAACCCGCGCAAGATCTGTGCCATCGGCGTGCGGCTCGCCCACGGCCGCACGATGCACGGCTTCGCGCTCAATGTGCGCACCGACATGGCGTACCTGCGCGACTACATCGTGCCCTGCGGCATTGGCGACAAGCCGGTGACATCGCTCGTCGAGGAAGGCATTGATGTCGACCTCGCTGCCGTTGCGGACGTGGTTGCTCGCCGCGCCGGTGAGCTGTGGGGGAGCGGGGTGGTCGAACGACAGGACGTTGCATGGAAGTCCCGGCCCGATGATCTGTCGCCGTTCTCGCGCGGAGAAGGACCCGGTGGTGTCGTGCGTCAGGCCACCGATCATGGCGTTGCTGCCGCAACCGGCCAGCGGGCTGTGGCGCGGCTGGAGCAGGCTGGCGTGACCGATGGGCTCGCAATTGGAACCCGCAAGCCCGAGTGGCTGCGGCCCAAAGTCACCATTGGGACCGAAGTGCTTGCGCTCAAAAGGACGGTGCGCGACCACGGCCTGGTGACCGTGTGTGAGGAAGCAGGCTGCCCCAACCTCAGCGATTGTTGGGCGGACGGCACTGCCACATTCATGGTCCTCGGCGAGCGCTGCACCCGCGCCTGCGGGTTCTGTTTGGTCGACACACAAAAGCCGATGCCACCTGCTGCCGACGAACCACAACGTGTTGCCGCCGCCATTCGCGAGATGAATCTGGCCCACGCCGTCCTCACGATGGTGGCGCGCGACGACCTGGTCGATGGCGGTTTCGCTCATGTTGCGGCGTGTGTAGCGGCGATTCGCGAGGCCCGGCCGGGCACGATGATCGAGACGCTGGTCAGCGACGCAAAGGGCGACGAGACGTCGCTCGGCCTTCTCCTGGCACCCGGTCCCGGCCGACCAGACGTGTTCAACCACAACGTGGAGACAGTCGCTCGGCTGCAACGGGCGGTACGCCCCAGCGCGGGCTACGCCCGCAGCCTGGCCGTGCTGGCGCGAGCGAAGGCCGCTGGCATGACCACCAAGACCGGTTTCATGCTCGGCCTTGGCGAAGGCCCGGACGAAATCAGCGGCTTACTGCACGACCTCGCCGCAATCGGAGTCGACATCGTGACTATCGGCCAGTACCTGCGGCCGACGACGAACCATCTGCCCGTGGCTCGCTGGGTAGAACCCGGCGAGTTCACCGAATGGAAGGTGCTGGGCGAGTCCTTGGGTATCGGCCATGTCGAGGCCAGCCCACTGACCCGCAGCAGCTACCACGCCAAGCAGGCCGCCGACGCGGTCCACGCAGCGGTGGACGTGACCGTGTCGTTCGTGTGACCGTGTCGTTCGTGTGACCGTGTCGTTCTTCTAGATGCTGACGGGCGTGGCCGCGGCGGCTGCTTCTTCAGCGCGAAGTTTCATCATGATCGGGCGTGTGAACGCAATGTAGGCGAGGCCCGCCAGACCGGCGGCGCTCGCAAACGCGGTGATCGTCCAGCGAACTCCGATTGCCTCCGACAGCAGGCCTGCGCTCAAGCCGGCGATGCTCATGATGAGCGTGACGATGGCGAAGTCGCCGGCCATCACTCTGCCTCGGATGTGGTCGGGAGTGCGCATCTGTAGGCCGTAGGTGCTGAGGGTCCACTGCGCCCCGCCGCCGAGGTGGCCGAACGCGATGAAGATGGCAGCGACCCAGATCACCGGTGCCCATGCCGCGGCAAGGTACGACGCACTGAAACCGATCCCGGCCAGCCCGCAGATCTGCAGCACCTTGGCCACGCTGCCCTTGGCAAAGCGTGAGGCAATCAGCGGCCCAAGCCCAGCCCCGACACCGCGCGCGGCCAACAGCATGCCGGTGCCGCCGTCGCCCCACCCGAAGACCGATGTCGCGAGCACCGGTAGCTGGCTGACGGTGCCCGCCCCAATGGCGAACGTCGACTTACTGGCAATGAGTGCCAGCACCACGTGATCCTTGCGCGCGTAGCTCACGGCCTCGGAGATGTCTGCCAAGGGCCTCATCGCCGGACGACTGGCGTGCTGAGGCTCTTGCATCGGACGGCGAATCAGTGCGAACAAACCCATCGCAATCAGGAACGACGCTGCGTTGGCCATGAATGCGGCTTGGCGGCCGAAGGCTTGGCTGAACGCGCCACCGAGCGCGGCACCGACAGCCAACATGACACCCCACGTACTGCCGAACAATGCGTTGGCGACCCGCAGTTCCTCAGGGTTGCGAGCCAGGTTCGGCACGCCTGCATCGATTGCCGGTTTCACGAAGGCTGCGAACCCGCTGATCACTCCCTGAAACACAAACAGCGGCCACACGCTGCTATCGGTCGCCGTGAGGAGACCGATCGCAGCAACCATCTGCAGCAGCGAGACGATCAGCAGCAGCCGACGGCGGTCGAAGCGATCAACGGTGACACCAGCAATGGGAGACACGAGAAACGATGGCAGCGAGAAGGAAACAAACGCCAACGAAACCAGGAACTCGCTATCGGTGGCGTCCTTGATCATGCCGGTCACGGCGACAAACGAGAACCAGTCGCCCATGAACGAGATGACCTGTGCGATGAAGAGCCAGCGCAGGTCGCGGTTGGCGCGCAACAGCTTGATCATGCGCGGCGACCTGTCATCGTGTGGCGTGCGCGCGTAACACGTGCGCCAGGCACTCGGTCAGCTTCACCGCCGTGGGTACGTGCAGAAACTCGTTCGGGCCATGGGCGTTCGAACCCGGTCCAAGCGCACCAGTGACCACGAACTGCGCCTCAGGGAACATCTCGCCGAGCATGCCCATGAACGGAATCGAGCCGCCTTCGCCGAATGCTCGCGTTGGTCGGCCGAAGGCGATGGTGCTGCTTTCGTCGAGTGCTGTCTGCAGCCACGGAGCGAAGGAAGGGGCATTCCAACCAGGGCCACTGTGGCCGCCGATGAACTGCACTCGCGCGCCGTACGGAGGGTCGGTGGTCAGCGCGAATTCAAGTGCTGCGAGTGCGCGCTCGCCATTGCACGTCGGTGGCAGGCGGATGCTGAGGTGCAGCGTGGTGTGTGGTCGCAGCACGTTACCCGCAAGCTCCACGGGCGGAATGCCGTCGACGCCTGTGATGCTGAGCGACGGTTCCCAGGTACGTGCCAACAACTGCTCCGCAGGCTCGTGGACCATTGGCTGGGCGCCGACGACGAACGGGAAGTGGCCGCCGATAGGAAACTCGGCGGCAGTGTCGCGTGCCTGCTGGATACGGTCGGGGGGGATTTCGGCGTGCAGTTCCGGTAACAGGATCTCGCCAGTGGAGCTGTCCTCGAGCCGGTCGAGCAGGATGCGCAAAATCCGGAAGGACGAAGGGACCACTCCGCTCGCCTCGCCGCTGTGGACGCCTTCAGTGAGAATGTCGACGCGGAGGTCACCGCCGATCATGCCGCGCAAGGACGTGGTGACCCACATTCGTTCGTGGTCAAGGCAACCAGAATCCAGGCAGAGCACCAGTGTCGGCGAACCAATACGGTCGGCCAGTGCCTCCAGATACGCGGGAAGGTCTGGACTGCCGCTCTCCTCGCTGCCCTCGATGAGCACCATCAATCGCGAGTGGGGGGTGCCAGCGAGCTGAGCAGCCTCGATTGCGAGCAGTGAAGCGAACGCGGCGTAGCCATCGTCAGCACCGCCGCGACCGTAGAGGCGGTCGCCTTCCATCACCGGCTTCCACGGCCCCAGGTCGTCTCGCCAGCCGACCATCTCTGGTTGCTTGTCGCAGTGGCCGTAGAGCAGCACCGTGTCGTCAGCGGGTCCACCGGCAAAGGCCGGGACTTCGGCGACGATGAGGGGGCTGCGGCCTGGTAGCTCGTGGACTTCTACGATGAGACCGGCGATGGTGCGTGCTGCGCACCAGGCACGGATCATCTCGGTGGCCTGGTCTTGAAAGCCGTGCACCTTCCAGTCCGGATCGAACGCTTGCGAGACACAGGGAATGCTGATGTAGTCGTGCAGCATCGGCAACACATCGTCGGCCCACACCGCCGCGACGTGCTCGGCAATGCTGGCGTTTCGGGTGGCTGTGACCGGGGTGCTCATCGGCGAACCGAGGCGATTCGCTCCATCACTCGTTCGGCCTCGGCGACCATGCTGCGCACGACGTCGCCTGCTGCTTCGAGCGTGTCGATCGCGCCGACGCCCTGGCCACAGGGCATGAACTCGCGGCTGGAGTCGACCTGCAACCCATCCGCGCCACCAAGGTGGTTGACGCCGGCCTTCATGCTGGCGATGGCCTGCTGGGGGAACGGCTGCAGCTCCTCTGGGTGCTGCTCGAAGTGGTTGGTCCACTCCGTGCGCACGACGCGGCAGGTCTTACCGGTGTAGCTCCTACTGATCACGGTGCCGTCCTCGGCAAGGCCCAGCAACGCCTCCTTGTAACCAGCGACGGCGCGGGCCTCGTGGGTGGCGATGAAGCGCGTGCCAATCCACACGCCATCGGCACCGAGCGCAAGCGACGCGGCAAGGCCGCGACCATCGAACAGGCCGCCGGCCGCAACAACGGGAACCTTGTCGCCGACAGCGTCGACCACCTGCGGCACGAGTGCCAGCGTGGCGACGGTGCCGGTGTGGCCGCCGCCCTCGGTGCCTTGCGCAACGACGAAGTCAACCCCGCTGGCGACGGCGCTGATCGCGTGTCGAACCTTGCCGCACATACTGCCGACGAGGATGTTGTTGGCGTGCAAGAGGTCGATGGCCTCGCGGGGTACGCCGAGACCGGCGACGAAGATTCGAGCGCCGCCGTTGATGACGCTCTGGATTCCCTTCTCCACCTGGCCGGGCATTGCAGTCAACAGGTCGACGCCGAAGGGCTTGCTGGTGGCGGCGCGTACGGCCGCCATTTCTTCGGGCAGTTCGTCCACCGCCATCGTGCTCGCACCAAGGGTGCCGATGCCGCCCGCCTCGCTGACGGCGGCAACTAGACGGTGGTAGCTGACGCCACCCATACCAGCCAACATGACCGGGTGTTCAATGTCGAGGAGCTCAGTGAGACGAGTGTGCAAAGCCATACCCCGACCGTACTCCCGCGCCCCAGTTTCCCCCGACCCGAGTGCAGCGTCCGAGTACTTTCTCGCGCCTGGCGGGCGAAAGTGCTCAGACGCGTGACGCGCTGGTGGGGTAGGGGGGTTGCTGGCGGAAGAACTTTCGGTGCCAGCGGCTGGGGGTGAACAGCACGGCGCGCGGCTCGTCCTCGAACATCCAGCGCACGAAGTTGCGGCGGGTCCAGGCCGTGCGGCTGACGAGTCGAATCGCGCCGCGGGCGAGCAGCGGCCGTGCCAGCCAACCGTTGAGGACGTGCGACATTCGGTGGTCGGCGAAGAGGTGATGACGCACGGCGGCCTCGTACCCGTTGCACACCCGCTCCGGCGCGAGCGCGCCCCCAGCGATGATGGCCTCTGCCGCAAGACGGCCAGTGAGGACCGCCTGGCCGATGCCCTCACCAGTCATCACGTCGGTCACCCGAGCTGCGTCACCGACGAACAGCACGCGCCCGCTGGACAGGACCGCCTTGTCCACGCCCGCGGGAATCGGCCACGCCGTGACGCGATCCTCCAACACGACGTCGTGCCCGAGGGCGGCACGAATGTGCGGTCGATCGATCAAGCCTGCCCAGTCGGCATTCATTGCTTTGCCGGTGCGATGGCCGTCGCGCAACACGCCAAAGCCAAGGTTGACCCTGCCGTCGGGCAGCGGGAAGCTCCAGGCGTAGCCGGGCAGGAAGTCGGGCTCGAACCAGACGTAGAGCCGGTCGGCGGCCGGCCCGGTGACCCCGTTGGCGTACTGGCGAAAGGCGTGCCACTCGCCCAGGTAGCCGGGCTCGGCGAGGCCCATCAGCTTGCGCACCGGAGACCACATGCCGTCAGCCGCAATGACGTAGCGAGCGGTCACCGTGCCCAAGCCTTCAACGTCTGCGGCAACTTGCTCGGGAAGCACGCGAACGCCAGTGAGCGCATGGCCCTCGCGTACATCAGCGCCCGCATCCACAGCAAGGCGAACCAACGCCGCGTCAAGCTCTCGGCGCGGCGTGGTGGCTGCGAAGATTCCCCCCGTTGGCATCTCCAGGCAGACCTCGCGACCAGACGGCGAACGCAGCCACGCCGCCGTCACGGTGTGCCAGTTGGGCACATGTTCGGGCCGTAAGCCCAGCGGCTCCAACTCGCGCAGCGCCAGCGTGGTCAGCCCATCGCCACAACACTTGTCTCGCGGAAACACGGCCTTGTCGACGACCATCACCGAGCGCCCCGCACGACGTAGACAGATGGCAGCAGCAGCCCCGGCAGGCCCTGCGCCAACCACGAGGACGTCAACTTCAAGGCGGATGTCGGACACGCCGCTGAGGCTACGGCGCAACGGCTACAGCTTCACCGTGCCCATGCGACGCGCCGGGCGCATCACGCCGTCCCACGCCGCGCGCTGAGTACTCACCTTGATCCGCAAGTCTGGCAGCAGCGGGTAGAACGAGTCGCCTGGACACCCCGTGTACGTCATGTCGCGATGGCCTGCGACGATCGGCGTCGTGACGACGGTGCCCGCTGCGAACTTGTTCGAGCCGCGTGAGACGAAGGATGTGGTTGCGCCCAGTGAGGTGTCAAGTCGATAACAGTCGGCCAACCATGCCAGCAACGTGGCGGTGGCCACAAAGGCAGCGGACGTAGGCGCGACTGATGTGAAGTCGCCGAGCAGGCATACGAGCTGGGCAAAACCCTGGGTGCCGCCGGTCGCGTCGGCCACCACGGGGCCGCCCAACGCGCCGGCGCGACCTTCCCACACGTCGCCATCGCGGCCCACGAAGAACTGGTAGCAGACGTCGTTCCAGCCCTTCTCGGGGCCAGTGTGGTACCCGTACACGCTACGGATGACGTCGCGAGCGTTGCCGTAGTTGTTGGAGCTCGCGGTGTGGTGCACCAAAAGGAACTGCGGCTTCTCAGGGTAGATCGGTCCCTTCGGCGGCAGGTCGGCACCCCACGCCGCACGCGGATAGATCAACAGCCCGGGCATTACTTCCACTGCGGGAACGGCGGGTGGAGCGGCGTGCGCCGTCAAGGCTGGCGAGTGCACGACTGACAACGCCTGTCCGATCACCAGGGCGGCACCGGCCGCGACCACTTTTCCAATTGCTTCTCGCCGCGTCGGCTCGCAGTCACACATACACCTCACCTTATGATGCGATCTCGACGGGTGTACGCCCGCCGAGATCGTACGTTCTGAACTGAGAGGGTCCCCAATGAGCAGACTGTGTGAAGGCCGCGTAGCTATCGTCACCGGCGCCGGCCGCGGCATCGGCCGCGAGCACGCCCTGAGCCTGGCATACCACGGCGCCAAGGTTGTCGTGAATGACCTCGGCGGCAACGTCGACGGCAGTGGCGGAGACCTCAGCCCGGCCGATCAGGTTGTTGAGGAGATCAAGGCCTTCGGCGGCGAAGCCATCTCCAATGGCGACAGCGTGTCCTCGTGGGAAGGTGCCCAACGCCTCATCAACACCGCCATCGAGACGTTCGGCGACTTGCATGTGGTCGTCAACAACGCCGGCATCCTGCGTGACCGCGTGCTGGCCAACATGACGGAAGAAGAGTGGGACTCGGTCATCAACGTGCACCTCAAGGGCACCTTCGCCCCCAGCCGCTGGGCCGCTGCCTACTGGCGCGAGCAGAGCAAGGCCGGCAAGCCAGTGTCGGGCCGCATCATCAACACCACGTCGGTCAGTGGCATCTACGGCAACCCCGGCCAGACCAACTACGGCGCCGCCAAGGCCGGCATAGCGGCCTTCAGCAACATCGCTGCGCTTGAGCTGGCCCGCTACGGCGTCACCGTCAACTCGGTCGGGCCAGTGGCGCTCACCCGCATGACCGAGGGCCTCGGGCCGGCACCCGAGACCGAGGAAGCTCGCGAAGCTCGGTCGCCGCGCTGGATTGCGCCCATCGTCACCTGGCTGGCCAGTGAAGAATCGGCCGGTGTCACTGGCCGGGTCTTCGAGGCCAGCGGTCAGTTGCTGGCCGTTGCCGAAGGCTGGGTTCGCGGCCAGACGCACGCACCTGTCGACGACCCTACGCTGCTCGGCCCCATCGTGGCCGAGATGCTGTCCAAGACCCGTCCCAACTCGGGAATGAACGGCGAGCCCGGCGGCTGGCCACAGATTCAAGTGAAAGGCTGATCGGTCATGGCACTCAATCCAGACGCGGTAGGCGCGACGGGCGACGTTCGCTCTGTTTCGTGGGGCTCCAAGGATGCGCTGCTGTATGCAGTCGGCATCGGTGCCGGGCAGACGGACCTGCCCTTCACCACCGAGAACACGAAGGACACGCCGCAGGTTGTCTTCCCGACGTTTGCAGTCGTTGCTGGCTCCGGCACCGCCTCGCCCGGTGCCAGTGCGATGAGCCAGATCGGCTCGTTCAACTTCGCGTTGCTGGTGCAC
>JAYVVY010000129.1:0-2804 GCA_043786575.1 Ilumatobacteraceae bacterium | reverse complement strand
GTACGCCTGGGCGAAGCCCTCGCTCAGCCAGCGGTCACCAAACCAGTTGTCGTTGAACCAGGCGTGTGACAGCTCGTGCAGCACCACCTCCGCTTCGAGGTCTTCGCCGATCTCGATCTCGTTGTCACTGGCGCTGAACCAGCCGGCGTAGCCGTAGAGGTAAGGGGTGTACGCCTCGCGTACTTCGACGGTGTCGTCGATCGGCCATGGCTGGCCGACCAAGGTGCTGAGTGCCGGTACACCGTCGCGAATCTGAGTGGTGACGAACGTCTGCCACTCGGCGTCGCCAGGCCACGAACGCAGATTGAACTGGTCGTCGGTAGCGGTAGTCACGTCGGTGGAAGTGAGGCTGTTGTCATTGCGGGCAGAGATGAAGATGTCGAACTCGTTGGGGTTCGCAATGTCGGTGGCCGTGTACACGGTGTTGCCGTTTTCCTTGGTCACCACCGCGTCGTCGCCGAAGGTGTCGATCTCGAAACCGGGGGGCACGACCACGCGCACGGTGACCTTTCCATCGTCGCCGCTTCCGAACGCGTCGAAGGCCGCGTACGCAGCGTTGACCCGCCACGGGTTCTCCGAACGCGGCGGAAGCCCGGTGATGTCGTAGGTGACATTGACCTGAGTTGTCTCCTGGTAAAAGAGGCTCTTGGCGAGGTCGATGTCATAGAGGTAGAAGTTGGTGTTGCCGTCGATGAGCCGGGTCGTGAGCGCCAGCGGACGGCCGCTGGTGGTGGTTGCGACCTGGTTGACCGCCCCCACCGGAACGGGCAGTGAGAAGCCGGTGAAGTAGCGACGGTTGATGTAATTGCCGTCTCGCTGGTCGGCGATGGTGTTGGTCAGCGCCACCTCTGCCAGCACGTGCACGACGCCGGAGGCAGCATCGACCGTGTATGTCGTGGTGCTGCGATACGACAGGCCATCGGCAGCATCGACTGTCTGAGGGGCGGCAAGCACGGCCACGGACAGCGCAGCCACCAACGCGAGGAGAGAGAAGAGCCGCCGAGCCATACTGCGAGCCTAGGCAGAATCCGTCGACCCATTCGAAAGGGGACAATGCGAATCTCGGTGCGTTGCATGGCGCGACTAGCCTGGGTGCGTGAAGCGCAGCAGTGTCAGCCATATGAATTGTTCGGTGGCTCGCACCCTCGACATCGTCGGCGAGTGGTGGACGCTGCTGATTATTCGCAACATCATGTTGGGCCAGCGCCGCTTCGAGGCCATTCAGGCAGACCTCGGTATCGCTCGCAACATCCTCAGCGACCGGCTCAACACGCTGGTCGCTCATGACGTGGTGTCGAAGGTCAAGTATCACGAGCGCCCCGAGCGCTTCGAGTATCACCTCACTGCCAAAGGCGCCGACCTGTTTCCGGTGATCGCGGCGCTGATGGCGTGGGGCGACAAGTGGTCGGCTCCCGACGGCCCGCCGCTGGTGATGCGCCATACGTGCGAGGGTCGAGGCGTGCCGCAGACGGTGTGCACCGCCTGCGGCGAGCCGATGGATTTGGCTCACGTGCGCAGCAAAGCCGGCCCCGGTCTGCGGCCCGCTCCTGTTCAAGCCGACTGATTCGAGCTGTCCGTTGCGTGATGCAACGGACATGGCGTAGTGTTCGGACATGACGAACACCGAATGGCAGCCAACCGCCTGCATCCTGTGCGAATGCAACTGTGGTATCGAGGTGCGCCTAGGCGAAGACGGCCACACCTTCGACCGCATCCGCGGCGATAAGGCCCATCCCGCATCGCAGGGCTACACGTGCGAGAAGGCGCTTCGTTTGAACCACTATCAGAATGGCGGTCAACGGTTGCTGTCACCCTTGCGGCGTGCGGCTGATGGCACCTACGACGAGATCGACTGGGAGACCGCGATTCGTGAGATCGCCCAGCGCTTCGCTGCGGTTCGCGACACCTTCGGTGGCGAATCAATCTTCTACTACGGCGGCGGCGGGCAGGGGAACCATCTCGGCGGCGGCTACAGCGGCGCCACTCTGCGAGCACTCGGTGGGCGCTATCGCGCCAACGCACTGTCGCAAGAAAAGACCGGCGAGTTCTGGGTCAACGGGAAGATGTTCGGAGGTGGCGTTCGGGCCGATTTCGAGCACTGTGAGGTCGCGCTGTTCGTCGGTAAGAACCCATGGCAGAGCCATGGCTTTCCGCGGGCACGCACCACGCTGAAGGAGATCGCGAACGACGCCTCGCGTGCCATCATCGTGATTGATCCGCGGCGCAGTGAGACGGCCGAGCTGGCCGTAACCGGCGGCGGCTTTCACCTGCAGGTGCGGCCTGGCACCGATGCGTTTTGCCTCTCGGCGATGGTGGCGGTGATCGTGCAGGAGGGTTTGGTCCACGCAGATTGGGTTCGCGACCACGTGGCCGACTGGCCCATGGTGGTGGCGGAGTTCAGCTCATTGCCGGTGGCCACGTACGCAGCTCGTTGCGGGGTGGACGAGGATCTGTTGCGTGGCGCGGCGCGACGGCTCGCCGCAGCCGACAGCGTTGCGGTGTTCGAGGATCTGGGGATCCAGATGAACCGCCACAGCACGATGAACAGCTGGCTCGAAAAGCTGCTCTGGATTGCCACCGGTAACTTCGCCAAGCTGGGTTCGCAGTACATGACGACGTCGCTGATCTCGTTGGTGCGCACGGGCGGTGCAGCGAAGGCCGAGCAGGTGTCGCCGGTAGTCGGCTCGAAGATCATCAGCGGGCTGGTGCCGTGCAACGTCATCCCCGACGAGATTCTCACGGACCACCCTTCCCGCTACCGGGCGATGTTGGTAGAGAGTGGCAACCCGCTGCACTCGCTTGCG
>JAYVVY010000128.1:0-16619 GCA_043786575.1 Ilumatobacteraceae bacterium | reverse complement strand
CATCACGGCATCTTCAGGGGTGCCGTCGCCGTTGGCCATCAGGTCGCCGAGGGTGGCATCGCCATCGTCGCCGATCGTCTTGTCGAGCGAGACGGGGGTCGTGAGCCGGTGCAGTTCGGCATTGCCGACATCGAGCGTCTCGCCATCACCGCTGGCCTGACGCAGGGCGGCACGAAGACTGGCCGAACGATCGCCGGGGATGCGGATGAGGCTGGCCTTCTGGTCGAGTGCACGGCCGATGGCCTGGCGGATCCAGAAGGTGGCGTAGGTGGAGAACTTGAAGCCACGGCGCCAGTCGAACTTGTCGACTGCGTGCTCGAGGCCGAGGTTGCCCTCCTGGATGAGATCAAGGAGATCCATGCCCTGGGGGAGGGGATAGCGGCGAGCGATGCTCACCACGAGGCGCAGGTTGGCGCGAATAAAGCGATCCTTGGCTTCAGCTGCCTTGGCCACGGAGGCCTTCAGCGCTGCGCCCTTCTCGCCAGCAGCAAGACGGTCTGCCGCTTCGCGGCCCGCCTCGATCACGCGGGAGAGCTCGCGCTCTTCTTCCGCATTCAGCAGCGACACCTTTCCGATGTCGTTCAGGTACAGTCCGATTGAGTCATTCATGGCAATTTGTCTCAACTCTTTGGTTCGTGATCAGATTCCATCAAGAGGTGTGTCATTTGGCACAGTGGCGCTGGCACACTTCACAGAGCAAGACGCACGGAATGCCGTACGTGACGGCGGCCGAACATCTCGATCCTTCAGGGTTCGTGGTGGGGGGACATACAACAGTACTACATCGGTCCATGTGTGTCGTGTCAGAAGCGACCTTGCCCGTATCCTGACGATTGTCGCGCCAGTCGTTGTGCAGTCGTTCTGCTGAAAGTTGTTCAGGTTGCCGCAGGCTTGCGCGGTAGCGCGACGCCACGAGCAGGTGTGATGCCTCTACACTCGCCGTTCGTGCCTGCGCGAATCGGTTTATTCGGCGGCACGTTCGACCCCCCTCACGTTGGCCATCTCGTCACGGCGGTCAACGTGCGCTACGCCCTGCAGCTCGACGTTGTCATTTTGATGGTGGCCAACGTGCCGTGGCAGAAGGCCGGCAGCCGCCCAATCACGGCCGCGAGCGCCCGGCTGGCAATGGTGGAGGCAGCGGTGGCCGATGTCGATGGGCTGGTAGCGGGACGCGCCGAGATCGACCACGGCGGCCATAGCTATACGGCCGATACGCTGGAGTTCTTGTCTCAGCAGTATCCGGGAGCGTCACTCTTCACCATTGTCGGCGACGATGCCGCGTCGAAGATCGAGACGTGGGAACGCTCAGAAGAGGTGGCTGCGCGGTCCACCCTCGTGGTAGTCGACCGGCCGGGCGAGCCCGTTGAGCTGCCCACGGGCTTCGGCTGGGAGCGCGTGGAAGTGCCCCGGCTGGAGGTCTCCAGCACCGATCTGCGCGATCGCTGCCGCGATGGCCGGCCGTTGGATTACCTCGTCACCGAGCCCGTCCTCGAAGTCATTCGTTCGTTGGGGCTCTACGAGGGGGCGCAATGAGCGCGCTGCCCAGTGTTCGTCGCCGTCGCACTGCCATCATGCTGGTGGCCAACCTGCTGGCTATCTTGGCGCTTGGTGGCATCGGCTACGCCGGCGTTCGGGCGCTGAAGCGCTACGAGGGTGCCACCAAGGTGGGTGTCGATTCGATCAAGCTGCCGGTGACCCCCGTTGGCATGTTCGCTACCGTCGATGCGGACAATCAGCTCACCAGCGTCGCTGTCTTCGTACTGACGGCCGGATCCCAAGTCGGCGGCAGCATCGTCACGGTCCCTGTGTCGTCTGACTCGAATCCGCTACCGAACGGCGTCGACCGCATTCCGCTGACGCAGGCGTACGCCGACGGCGGGGCCGAGGCGCTGGTGCTGGCGGTCGAGAGCGTGCTCTCCGTCACCATCGACGTGAGCGCGGTGGCGCCGCCGGCCGAGGCGGAGGCGCTGCTGGCACCGGTCTCGCCGCTGTCGGCAACCCTGCCCACCGACGTGCAGAAAACGGCCACCGGTGGCGACACCGACGTTGTGTTCCCTGCTGGTACGACCAAGCTCTCGGCCGCGCAAGCGGTCGAAGTGCTGACCGCAACGGCAGACACTCAGGTCAGCGCCGACCGTCGGGGCAATATCGACGCGGTCTGGGCCGGTGTGGCTGCTGCCGTCGGCGACGGCCGAACCACCGCCGACGTCGCTGTGCCCATCGTTTCCCTGGCCGACTTGATGAGCCACCTGTTCGCGGCACGCGTTGAGTCACGCGGGCTGCCTGCCGATCCTGTTACAGCTGCCGACAATCCCGATGGCAAAGACGTCGAGACACTCGTGCGCTACGAGGCAGTCTTCGTGCTCGCCGCCATTGCCCCGGCATCCATGTCGGCCCCGTCTACCGGGCTGGTCTTCCGCATCGAAGCGCCGCCCGGCTACGAAGACCGCGTCAAGTTCGCAGTTCGCGCAATCCTGTTCCTCGGCGGCAACGTCGTGTCTGTCTACCTTGGCGCCGAGGTACACGAAGCAACTCGGTACTACATCGACGACCCGCGACTGGTTGACGAAGCGGAGAGCAACAACGCGTTGTTCGGCATCACCGAAACGCTCACCCCGAAAATTCCCATTGAAGGCATCGACGTGATCCTGCAATTGGGCACAGATTTCCTCAACGGTGCGGGCGACGAACTGCCCAGCACCACAACCTCGACAACGGAGCCAGCATGACTCAGACAGCCGGAGAGGCAGCGCTGCAGCTTGCCAAGGTGGCCGCACGCGCCGCAGACGCGAAGAAGGCGGAGCACACACTGGTCCTCGAGGTGGGCGATGTGCTGCAGATCACCGATTACTTCGTGATCGCCAGCGCTGGCAACCGCCGCTTGGTCAAGGCCGTGGTTGATGCGGTGGAAGATGCCGTTCGCGATGAACTGGGTCGCACGCCAATTCGTTCCGAAGGGATGAGCGAGCAGCAGTGGGTGCTGGTCGACTACGGCGACGTCGTCGTGCACATTTTCGCCGAAGAAATTCGGATGTACTACGAAATCGAACGCCTCTACCGCGATGTTCCCAAGATCGAGTGGGCCGATCCGGAGGCTGCAGACGCTGGCTCCGCAGACACTGCGGACGATCAGGGGTCAGCAACCGAGGAGTAAATTCCTCGTGCGTCTGTGATCGTCGTCACCGATGACGAAGCCGCTGCTATCGCTACAATAGATGGCGATATGGCACTCACACTTTCCGGTCCCTTCGACACTGCACAACTTCCGCGGATTGCTCCCGACCCTGTCACAGTCACGGTGGCTCGCACGGTGGCACCAGGGTTCGAAGCGCAGTACGTGCAGTGGACGGAGGATGTAGTGGCCACATTGCGGAAGTTCCACGGTTGCCTCGGCGCTGGGGTGTTGCACCCCGGGCCCGATGGTGGCGAGCACCAGATCATCTTTCGCTTCGTTGACGGCATTCACCTGCGCGAGTGGGAGCGCTCGCCACAGCGCGCCGCGCTGATGGCGCGTGCCGCTGGCTTCGTTTCGCACGAACGCATGCAGCGCACTGTCGGTGTCGACAACTGGTTCGAGCTGTCGGATCGCGCCGAGCCCAAGCGGCCGGTGTGGGGTCGAATCGCGACTGACGTGGCGTGGGTGTACCCGGTCGCCATCATCATCTCGCTGGTGGTCGCACCGCGAATCGCCCAGCTGCCCTTTGCTGTGCGAGTCACAATTTCGACCTTGCTGATCACCGCTGTGATGCGTCTGGCCGTCGGCCCGATGCGCAGCAAGCTGCGTTCGCGCCGAACACTTTGACGGGTTTCGCCCGCACGTTTTGAGAGGCATGGGCGCGCTGGTATCGTCCTGCACTCGTTCGGGGCTGTAGCTCAGTTGGTAGAGCATCTCCATGGCATGGAGAGGGTCTGGGGTTCGATTCCCCACAGCTCCACGAACACACCCCAGGTCATCTGACCTGGGGTTATCACGTCTTCTGGTTGCCGCGCCTGACTAGGTTATGAGCAATTGCTCGGCACTTACCGGGCTCATAACGGGGGAGCCCAAATGATTCGCGTGATTCTTGCTACGGCGGTCTTGTTCCTGATTGCTACCTTTCCGGCCAGCTGGTTGCTGATGCTGTTCCTGGGCAACGTCGGGGTCAACGTGTCGTACTGGGGTGCGCTGCCGGGCGGAGTACTGCTGGGCATGCTGATCTCCGGCGCGGCCAGCCCCAGCAACACGATGCGCAGCATCTAGGCGAACTGACGCGGCTTTCTGGCTGTGAGGCTGGTTGCCGCACCAACTGCGCGTCACTTCGCGACTTCTGGTGCGGCGGCTAGGCCTTTGCGCGGGTTTTGCGCAGCAGGGGATCGGCCCAACGCAGGGTGGTGTCGGCGATACGCATGACGCGGCCAGCAGCACCTGGGGTGGCGCTGTCGATCAGGTTGCCCATCACTGCCAGCGTGATGTCGGCGGTGGTTTGCGTGCCGACAGCGATGCGCAGGCCGGGCTTCAGCAGCCACGGGTGGCCGATGATGAAACTGAACCGACGGCCAGTGCGCAGGAAGGCATCGAAACGGTCGCCGACCACTCGGTCATAGTTCACAGTCGCATTGGTGGGGTCGGCGATGAATTGTTCGACAGCGATGATGCCGCTTTCCAGCGCGTAGTCGATGCCCTCGCCGTTCATCGGGTTGACGAAGCCCGCGGCATCGCCGATGGCCACCCAGCCGGGGCCAAAGCGCTTCAAGCTGCTCATCGGCAACCGCCATGCACGCGGCTTGTCGACATACTCGCCCAGCAACCATGGCTGGCGCACGATGGCCGCGTACTGGTCGAGCAGCCGGTTGAGGTTGAGCTTCTTGAAGCCCTTCATCGTGCTCAGCGCACCAACACCGATGTTGACGGTGCCGTCGCCGGCCGGGAACATCCAGCCATAGCCAGGCACGGCCGTACCGTGCTCGTCGCGCAGACTGAGGCATGCCTCCAGATGACGTTCGGCATGCCGCGGCGTGGGTGCGTACGCCCGAATCGCCAGGCCGAATGTCTCCTGCGGGTCGCGCTCGGCGCCGACCATCTTGGCCGCCAGACCCTGCGCGCCGGCCGCCAGGATGGTGAGCGGCGCAAGCACTCGCTGGCCGCCCGCGTCGACACCGACGACCCGGCCGTTCTCGATCGCGGGCAGGGCTTCGGTGTCGAACCGCACGTCGGCGCCGGCCCGGATTGCTGCATCAATGAGGAACGTGTCGAATTTGTTGCGCGGCCATACAGCGCCGTGTGCGGGAAAGCGGGTGCCAGCGGGCCACGACAGCTCGCGGGTCTTCTTGCCCGCGATCATGCGCAGCCCGTCGATTCGATGCGAGCCGGACAGGTCGATCTGCAAGTCGTTGAGCGCAGCAACCGCGCGAGGCGTCAGGCCATCGCCACAGACCTTGTCGCGGCCATGAGGGCCCTTCTCGAAGACGGTGACCTTGAGCCCGGCGCGTGCGGCGACCATCGCCGCCGCCGAACCGCCTGGCCCGCCGCCGATGATGACCAAGTCTTGCTGTTGCACGGCCACAGCCTGCCAGCGATCGTGGCGCAACGCTCAGTTCGGCCCGGTGGACTCTGTCACACGCCGCCTCGTGCTTCGATAACCGGTACGACTGTGCTGGCCAAATGGTCTGCGAGACTATGATTGCCGCCAACGCGTCGGCCGATGAGGGGAACACGAATGGCGATCACAGACTTTGCGCTGAACTACTTCAGTCTTGCGGGGAAGAACGCGATCGTGACGGGCGGCAACACCGGGCTCGGACAAGCCTTTTCGATGGCGCTTGCGGCGGGCGGCGCCAACGTGTTCGTGCCCAGTTTGGCTGACGACGACGGCTCGACGAAGCAGATGGTGGAGGCCACGGGCGCTCGGTACGAGTTCATGCAGGCCGACATCACCGAACCCGGCGAGCCCAAGCGAGTTGTCGATGCGTGTCTCGGCACGCTCGGCTCAATTGATGTTCTGATCAACAGCGCCGGCATCTGTCCACTTGGCGAGGTCTTGGAGTTCGGCCGCGAGAAGTGGGATGCAACCGTGCAGGTCAACCTCACCGCCGCCTTCGAGATGAGCTTCGAGGCGGCCAAGCGAATGGTGCCGCAGCGAAGTGGCAAGATCATCAACATCTGCTCGATGTTCAGCTTCCTCGGTGGCCGTCTGTCGCCGGCCTACTCGGCGACCAAGCATGGCATCGCCGGCTTGACGAAGGCCTATTGCGACGAGCTGGCGGAGCACAACATCCAGGTCAATGGCATCGCCCCCGGCTACTACGCGACCGCAATCACAACCAACACGCGCAGCAACCCGGTGACCAATCAGCGGGTGCTTGATCACATCCCAGCCAACCGCTGGGGTGAGCCGGAAGATCTGATGGGCGCGTTGGTGTTCCTTGCCAGCCGCGCCTCTGACTACGTCAATGGGCATGTGCTCGCGGTCGACGGCGGCTACCTCGTCCGCTAGGTCGAATCGCTATGACAGGCCCCTACGTCGTCGGCATTGACTGCGGAACGCAGAGCGCGAAGGTTGTCGTCTTCGACGCGGCTGGTAACGCAGTTGCCCGTGGGCGTCAGTCGTTGCAACCAATGGACCGGCCACGCCACGGCGTCGTTGTTCACCCCAATGATGATCTGTGGGATTCGATCGCAGCGGCCAGTCGGCAGGCGATGGCCTCGTTCGCGGGTGACGTTGGCGAGATCGTGGGCATCGGGCTGTGCACCATTCGTTGCTGCAAAGCGTTCCTGCGCGCCGACGGCTCGCTGGCCGAGCCGGTGATCAGTTGGATGGATGACAGGGCGTACCAGCCCTACCGGCCCACCGACCCGGCCGTGGTGTACGCCACCACCTCGTCGGGCTACCTGGCCCACCGATTCACTGGTGAGTTGCGCGACACTGCCGCCAACAACATTGCGCTGCAATGGCCGATCGACACCGACACCTGGCAGTGGAGCAACGACAATGAGCGGTATGAGCAGGCTGGGGTAACGCCTGCGATGCTCGTGGAACTGCAACTGCCCGGCGACATCGTTGGTTTCGTCTCCGCCCAGGCGGCCGTTACCACCGGCCTCCCGGTGGGCCTTCCAGTCGTTGCGACGGCCAACGACAAGGCAGTTGAAATGCTCGGAGCCGGGTCGCTTGGCGAGACGACTGCGCTCATCTCGCTGGGCACCTACATCGCGGCGATGGTGCACGGGCACCTGAACTACAAGGAGCCGGTCAACTTCTGGACGAATTTTGCCAGCGTGCCGCACCGCTATCTCTACGAGAGCAACGGCGTGCGCCGCGGTATGTGGACCCTCACCTGGTTCCTCGATCTGTTGGGCGAGGAAGTTGCCGAGCGAGCCGGCTCGTTGGGGCTGAGTAGGGAGGCGTACCTCGAGCGCGAGGCTGCGCAGGTGCCGGCGGGCAGCGACGGGCTGATGACCGTGTTGGATTGGCTGGCGACCACCGACAAGCCGTTCCGCAAAGGGATGATGTTGGGGTTCGACGCCCGGCACTCGCGAGGTCACCTGTACCGCTCCATCATGGAAGCCATCGCGCTCACTATGAAGCATCACGTCGACGCGATGTGCGACGAGCTGGACATCGTTCTGGACGAGATCGTGGTATCCGGCGGCGGCGCCAACAGCCCCCTTTTCATGAGCATCTTCGCCGATGTCTTTGGCATCCCGGCGTCGCGCTGTACCGATGGTGGCGGCGCCAGTCTGGGTGCCGCGATGTGCGCGGCTGCTGCCGCGGGCATCTACCCCGACATCGACACAGCGGCGGTCGCCATGGCCAAGGAGCGCGAGTCGTTCACGCCCAATCCGGCCAGCGGCGCGGTCTACGCACAGATGGCCGAGACCGTTTACCACGACATCCGTGACCACACCGACGCGCTCTTTGAGCGCGCCTATCCCATCTTCCACTGAGCATTCAAAGGACCATCTCAATGACTCTCACCCGCGAAGCCATCGTCGAACACCTGCAAGAGATCCTCGGTAGCGACCAGGTTCTTACCGACGAGCACCTACTGCAGCAGCGCAGTATCGACAACTTCCGCAAGCTGCAGAACATCTTCGGCGTGTACACGATGCCGCCGCCGGCAGCCGTGGCAGTCGTGAAGAGCACTGATGAGGTTGCCAAGGTGTTGGCCTTCGCCGACGAGCACAGGGTGAACGTGGTGGCGCGTACCGGTGGCACCGCCACCGAAGGCGGGCTGGAGACGCCAGTGGAGAACTCGATCGTCGTTGATGGCGGGCTGATGAACAAGATCATCTCGATCGACGAATACAACATGCAAGCCACTGCTCAGTGCGGCGTGCCGTTGCAGGCGCTGGAGGATGCTGTTCGTGCAGTCGGGCTGACTACGGGGCATTCCCCGCAATCGAAGCCGATCGCCAGCATGGGTGGCCTGGTTGCTACCCGTAGCATCGGGCAGTTTTCCACGCTGTACGGCGGCATCGAAGACATGGTCGTGGGCTGCGAAGTTGTCTTCCCGGGCGGCCAGGTGTCGCGGATCAAGAACGTCCCACGCCGTGCGGCGGGGCCAGACATTCGCCACATCGTGATCGGCAACGAGGGCGCACTGTGCTTCATCACCGAGGTGACGGTGAAGCTGTTTCCCTACATGCCGGAGAACAACATCTTCATTGGCTGGACGCTGAAGAGCATGAAGACCGGGTTCGAGGTACTGCGCGAGGTGATGGTTGCCGGCTACAAGCCAAGCGTCGCGCGTCTGTACGACCCGGAGGACGGCCAGCTGCACTTCTCGCACTTCGCCGCACCCGACGACTGCATCGTGCTGTTCATGACCGAGGGCAATGCCGGCATCAGCAAGGCCACCGCCGATGGCATTGCTGAGATAGTCGCCCGCTACCCGCAGTGCACGCCGGTGGACAGTCAGCTGGTCTCGGACTGGTTCGACGACCTGGTGTGGGGGCCCGACAAGGTCGCCCGTGAAGACGAGCGGATTCGGACCACGCGCAACGTGAATCGCACGACGGAGATCTCGGCTGAATGGAGCACGATCAACGGGATCTACGAAGCCGTGCTGCCGCGCATCCGCAGCGAGATCAAGGGCATCACGCTGCTGGGTGGGCATTCATCGCACAGCTACATCAACGGCACCAACATGTACTTCAACTACTTCTACGATCTCCTCGACTGCGAGCCGCAGGACGAGAACGACAAGTGCTACCTGCCGATCATCTCCATCATTTGTGAAGAGACGTTGCGGGCCGGTGGCTCGATCGTGCACCACCACGGCATCGGCAAGGCCCGTACACCGTGGGTGAAGGCCGAGTACGGCTCCTCGTACTCAATGCTGGAAGCGCTGAAGCATGCGTTCGACCCCAACGGCATCATGAACATGGGCACCATTTTTCCGCGCTAAGCGGCCTTCGCTACACGCGAGGTTCGTGCAGCTGCACGAACAGGCTCTCGTAGGTGTGTGCCATCGTTTCACTTGCCTCGCGCATCGCGGAATCAGCCATCGGCGCGGCGGCCATAGTCCTCCATCGTTCGACACCGGCCAGCGCCGTGGCGCGTAGCGCGGTTTCGGTTGTGGAAGCATCGGCACCCAGCTGTTGGGTTGCTGCGGCGGAGGGAGTGGTGAGCAAGTCGAACTCGGCTCGCTGGGCGCTGTTGAACCCGACGATGCCGGACAGCACGAGATGGCTGAGGCGAAGTGCGGCGAAGTCGGGCGAGGATGCTTCACAACGTTCGATCTCGGATGCCAGTTGCCTCGCCTTCATCGCATCAACTCGTTCGAGATCGCGTGTTATGGATCGCAGGCCGGTGAGCGCCACTCGCGACTTCAGCACATGCGCCTGCGGCAGAAACAGATCCGCGATCAACACCCGCAGCTGGTCGAGCCCAGACTCTGCAACGAGCGCACGCGAGAGCTCAAATGCGCTCGCCGACTCGTGGTCTCGCAGATGAGCGAGGCAGAACCGAACGCCGAACACGCCGAGCCGTTCGAGCAGCTGGCGCCGTAGTTCAACAGTCAAGTCGCTGACTGTTCCCTCGCAGAACGAATCCACTGAACGCAACATTCGCTCCAGCGTCGGTGCCGGCGTGAGGGCCAATTGTCGCAGTGCCCACGCTTCGTCCTCGCGAAGGGTCAGGCCAGTTTCGGCGATCAGCCCAGCGATCGGTACGACAGCCGTGCAGAGCGTACGGACGACGTCGTTGGATTCGTAGCGCTGGCTGATGCGACGAGCGGAGTCCAACGCGTCCAGGCGCCCGGCTCCGATCTCGTCGGCACGGGAGAGCACTGCCACCGCGTTGACGGGGGAGGAGCCGGCCACGCTGCGATCCATAAACGAACCGAGGAACTCGGCGTCGCGTCGATGAAGGTGACGCATGAGGTAAATCACCGCGTCGGCCTCGCTCGTGCGGCTGCTCTCGAGTGCCAGGAACTCGGTCGTGCGCATGGAGTTCTCGGCCGACAGCGACGCCAACCCGGGCGTATCAATCAACGTCATGTGGAGCAACGCGGTCGACGGCCATGAGACCACCAGTCGCTCTATCGTGTGTGTTTGCGTTGCGTCGATGTCAAAGGTCAATGCTCCGCCGACTCGGCGAAACGGAACCGGCGTTGTTGTGCCGTCATATCCGATAGCGGTGACGTCGTAGGCGGGACCGTGCTGATACCAGGTGACGACCTTCGTGCATTCGCCTGCGTCTGTGGGCGCCAGCCGCTCGCCAACGAGAGCGTTGAGCAACGTTGACTTGCCGGCCTTCACGCGACCGGCGAGGGCGACACGCAGCGCTCCGTCAAGCCGGGCGCCGACGGCATGGACGCGATCGGCGAGTTCGGTGTCGGCGGTGAGCTCGGCAGCGATGACGAGGACGGCACGCACCTTGTCGACGAGCGTTGTAGCCGGTTGCACAGTCATCGTGCGGCCGGCTCAGCGAGGAGGGACCGGGCGCCGTCAATGCGAGCGACCGCTTCTCGGAGCGCAGCGATACGTACTGGCGCAGCAGTGCCTTGTTCGCGCGCGGCCATTTGGGCGCTCTGCGCGGCGTCCGAGTACGTCCGCCCCAGCTCGGCAATTCGCTCGGTGAACTCATCGCGAATACTGCGCTGCACGTCGCGCAACAGCCCACTGAGCTCGTTGCCGATTGCAAACTGCACGTCGTCGAGGAACTGTCGGACGTTGGCCCGCGCCTGCTGGCGGCGCATGGCAATTTTGCGCTTGTGTGCGTCGGCTAACTGCATGCCGGCAAACACGGCGCCAATGCCAACGGTGACAGGATTCGACATCATCAGCGCGGCCGCCCCGGCGGGGAGAAACCTCCCCATCATTCCGAACATGATGATGCCGCTCTGCGCGCCACGAAGGCCGACGAGCGCGGAGCCAAGTTGCTGGCCGCCGCGATGCTTCGAGTTCGGATCAATGCCCTTGTCCGTCCACATCGAGCTGACGTCGACTCCTTCACGAGTGCCGGCCTGTGGTGAGAAGGCGATGGCTTCTTCGCCGATCAGCGCAATGACGGCTTCGCGAATCGTTAGATGCGCCTGCTCGATTCCAACGAACAGGGTGGTGACTACGTCCGCGACGTCCGTCTGCAGTCTCCGAGCCAACTGTTCCCACTCCTCGGGCGACTTGAGCAGCTCAATGGCTTCCTCCATGTCGCGCGACACCTCACGCATCGCCTTGCGAAACTCGTGGCTAGAACTGTTAGAGAGGTCCGACACTTGGTCTGCCACGAGCAGGCTCCACCGGGCACCGGGCCCGCGCAGCAGATCGAGGTGTGCCGTGGCGTCGGCGAGGCGGGCAATGAGGGCGGCCGCGCCTGCCGGGTCCCCGAGCAGGTCAAGTTCCAGGTGAACTTGCTGGTCGAGCTGGTCGAGCACCCCGATCGCTTCATCCGTAGCGCGGGAGGCTGCGAGCGCCTTTGCGGGGGTGACCACTGACGAGTCGAGGATGCCAAGGAGTGTCGGAATGCCACTGGTGGCGGCCAGGCTTTCGTCGCCCGGTTCAAGGTCGGTGCCGAAGAGCGTTGCCGAGACGGGGATGACGCCCTGGTGGCCGGCATTGGCGGACCGCAGATCGTCATCGATCTCGGCAATGCGCCGCCAGGACGGGTAGAGGTCGGTCTTGGTCAAGACAAAGAGCACCTGCGGGCACAACGCATACGCTCGGTCAAGGAACTCTGCTTCGGGGGCCGATAACTCGCTGGACGCGTCGGTCACGAAGATCAGCCCGTCGGCGAACGGCAGGAAGGCCAATGTGGCCGCTGCGTGACCGGCACCGAGCCCGCCCATGCCGGGCGTGTCAACGATGGCCAAGCCGTTCGCTAACAGCGGGTGCGGGACCGAGATGTCGACTCGCTCGACATTTCTCACGTTGTCCGGGTTGCCGTGCTCCGAGACCCAATCCGTGAGCTCGCGCGGCTGGATGCTCTCGACGACCACGCCTTCGTCGACGCGTCGTCGAACTTCCACCCGGGGTTCTGGGCCGTAGCGAATCAACGTGATGGCGGAGGTGGCGATGTCGTCGTCAACGGGGCAAATAGCGCGCCCGAGGAGGGCATTCACGAGCGAGCTTTTGCCCTGTTTGAACTCGCCCACGACGCACACAATCGTGGCCGGGCGGCGCACGCGTGCCGCGGCCACGGCGAGGCGTTGCGCGAAGTCGTCTCGTCCAAGGTCGGCGGCGAGCGCGGTGACCAGATCGACAGCTGTCGCAACGTCGTGTGGTGGCGCTGCGGCACGTTGGGATGTGTCCGTCAACGTGTGGGCACCGTTCAGAAGCCGTCGTCCAGGTCGACCTCGTCGGGAACTGCCGCCGAGTCGTCGATCGCAAGTCCGTCGAACGACTCAATGGGAACCTCTACGTCGAGTTCGGCCGTCGGCAGCATGGCTGCGGCCACGGGGTCGAGCGGCTCGGGGCCTTCGATCTGCTCCAATGGTCGATCGGTTTCGGGGATGATGATGCCGACTGATCCCTCAAGGTCGTCGGGGCGTTCATTGACTTCGGGGCTGAAGTTGGCGTCAGGCGACTGGATAGCGGGACCGTCGGGTGACAGACCCGTGATGTCGCTGGTGCTCTGGATGCCACCGCTCGTGCCGGCGCCCACCACGGAGATCCCCGCCGGTTGGCCGCCGTCGCCGGTCTCGTTAGCGGCGGTCGCGCTGTAGTCCGCGCCCTGGCGGCCGCCGTCGTCGCCTCCACCAGTTCCAGCCCCTCCTTGTGACGGGGCGAGGCCGCTTCCGAAGCCCGCATCCGGGTTGACGCCGTCGGTGAAGAAGCCGCCGGGTGGCGTCGCGACGACCGTCGATGTGTCCACGTCCGAACTATCGCCGTCCGGGCTGGGATCAGTGACGAGGCTGCCGGCCTTGGCCGGCGGATCGCCCTCGATCTGTGGCGCGCCGCCGTAACCCCTCACAAAGTCCGTGTCTGCGCCGGCAATCGCAACGGCGTGCGCAACCTCCTCGCCCGTCGGGGCGATCGATCCGCCGCCAGCCGCGTCGGGGTCCGACATTGTCTTGGGAGCGGTCTTCTTCGCCCATTCCTCTGCTTCCTTCACCGCCTTGTTCGACTCCCGGTTCTTGACGATGTCCTCGGCGTTGTCGTACTTGGGAAATCCGGATTCTCGCTTGTATTTCTCCTCCGGAGTTTCCTTCGTACCGCCGTCCGTGTCGGAAACAAGGCTGTTGTTCGGTGCATTGAAGTTGAGTTCCACGCCAGGGGGTGCCGTATGCAGGAGGCCGCCTTCGTGATGGATCTCGGTGGTGCCAAAGGGTGAGCGGTCCATGTTGAGCGGTGAGTTCTCGTCGACGCGACCGCCCAGCATCTGGTCGGCATCGGCGTTCCCGTATGTGTGGCGAG
This sequence comes from Ilumatobacteraceae bacterium, assembly GCA_043786575.1. Taxonomy (GTDB): domain Bacteria; phylum Actinomycetota; class Acidimicrobiia; order Acidimicrobiales; family Ilumatobacteraceae; genus UBA668. Next base: position 2,788 of record JAYVVY010000128.1, on the reverse strand, counting down.
TGGGGATCGCGGCGCCATCGAGCCCAACGGGCAGTGCCTGGTCAACGCTCATCCCATGAGGCGTGGTAGCGACCACATCAACCGGTGCGTCCGGTCGTTGGGTGATCACGTCGACGTCCTCTCGCGGGTCGCTAGTCGTTGGGCCCGCAGTTGGCACGTCCTGGCGGATGAAATCGTCCGCGTTGTTCGGGTCGGTTCCTTCGAAACGCTCCTGCGCATCGCTCACTCCGTCGCCGTCAGAATCGGCATGACGGGGCGCTTCGCCTTCGACAGTGAAGATGCCACCTGACTGCGTGTCGTTGGCGGCGGCGTCATCTGGTGGTGCTTCCGATTCGGTCGCAGTCGCGCTGTAGCTGGCGCTCTGCCGGCCATCGTTGCCCTCTCCGCCTCCCGCTCCGCCGCCCGCGCCGCCGGTCGAGGGTGCGAGGCCGGTACCGAAGCCGGAATCCGGGTTGATGCCATCGGTGAAGAAGCCACCGGGTGGCGTAGCGACCACCGTCGACGTATCGAACTCCGAACCATCGCCATCAGGGTTGCGGTCCGTGACCAGATCTCGGGGCGACGATGGCGGAGAATCGACGTCGATACTCGGAGCGCCCGCGCCGCGGACGAAATCCGTATCGGCGCCCGCCAGCAGGACCGCCCGTTCGATGTCGCCGTCTCCGGCCACGCCGCCGCCGGCGGCGTCAGGGTCGACAGTTCCCATCTTGGGCCCGCGCTGCGGAGGCAGCGGCACGTGTTCGGGCGCTGGCTCTTTGGGCGGGACGAACTCCTTCAATGGCTGGGTCGGCCATTTCGGCTCCGGCGTGAACAAGTCCTTGACCCAATCGATAATGCCGCCGCCTTCGTCGGGCTCCTCGTACTCCGGCAAGTCGGCGCCGACCAGGCTGATGTTGGGAGCGCGGTTGCCCAGTTCGACCCCCGGCGGAGGTGTACTGCCTGGAGTCGTTGTGGTGCCGCCGCCCAATGGGCTGCGCTGCATGGTCAGCGGTGAATTCTGATCGACGCGGGTTCCCATCATCTGATCGGCATCAGCGTTGCCATAGTGATGCTGCGTAGGGATTGCCTGACCGTCGAGCCCCACAGGCAGCGCCTGATCAAGGCTCAGTCCGGAGGGGTTGTTGGCCGCAACATCGATGCTGACCTGCGTCTCTAGGTTGGGTGTGAGCAGATTGCCGCGAGGGTCGTCAATGGGGTTGAGAACCGGTGCATCGTGTCGAACGCTGTCGCGTGCGTCATTCGGGTCTGTGCCATCAAGGGCCTCCTGGGCGTCGGTGACGCCGTCACCGTCGCTGTCCCGGTTGCGTGGCTCGTTTCCGAAAAGCACTTCGTCACTCGTCGACATGTGACACGACCTCCCTGTGGCCCATACGGGCGTTGTGTCGACCGTACGTGCGCTGATGCTGCGTGTCACCTAGGGGAACCATTGGTTCTGTCGGTGACCCCCTGACTGTGCCGATGTAGTGGGTTACCTTGTTTCGAGGGAGGTGTTCGATGACGGAAGCGATGGAGTATTCGGTCGGCGTCGATCTCAGCCAGACCCCTGTTCGATATGCCACGGCGGGCGTTGGTGGCGTCGAATTGTTCACCCTCGGGACCGAACGGCTGCTGATGGCGGGTGAGGCGCCGTCCGCCGATGCCGCTGTTGAGCAGGCGGTCAGCCATGTCGTCGCAGTGGTCCGGCAACTTGCCGAGGAACGTGGAACGATGCCGACTTTGATCGCGGTCGGGTTGGCTGAGGGCGACAACGATCGCGTCGGCGACATCACCCGCATGGTGGCCGCTCGCCTCGGACTGGACCCCAGCGTCGTGCAGTCGCTCGACGCGTCGGCGGCGCGGCCATCGGACGCAGCATTGGCGGCGGCCCTGCGTGGTGGATGGCAGGTGCCTGGCGGCGCAATTGCGGCCGGCGCGGCCGGTGTTGCGCTCGGCGGCGGCGCCGCGGCGCTCGTCGCGAAGCAGTCGGCCGCGGCCGCGGCACAGTCGGGCCTGGCCGGCCCGGCCGGTGTTGCGCTCGGCTCGACAGCCGCAGTTGGCCCGGCCGGTGTGTCGCTTGGAGCTGGCGGCGCCGCGGGTACCGCTGGTGTTCCCATCGGGGCCGTCGCGGCCGCCGGGCCGATCGGAGTGCCAATCGGTGTGGGGCAGGCCACCGGCCCAACAGGACAGCCGCTCACCAGCCCAAGTCTGGCAGGCAAACTGCTGCGACTTCCCGTCGTCATCGGCGCGACTGTCGGGATCCTCGTTGTCGCCGTTGCGATCGTCGTAGCGACTCGAGATGACCAGCCAACAACAGCTCCACTCACGAGCACCTCAGCGGTAGTCAGCACCCTCGGCGTGGCGCCCGAGACGGTGACGGCTCCAACCACCCTTGCCGTGACGACGGCCGCCCCCACAAGCCTGGCCGCGGTGGAGGCCGCCGGCAGCGCAGCGTGCGTGGTGGGGTCGTGGGTTGCCGACAACCAGGCGTATCTCGATGCGATGACCGCGGCGTCGGCCAACATCGGCATCGGGTGGGAGACCGCTACCGGTGTGCTGCGGCTCGACATTTCGGCTGATGGCGGGGTAGTCACGACGTACGAGGACTGGATGCTCACGTCCACACTTGGCGGTGCCGGCACGGCTGTGACATCAGTGATGGGTGTGGACACCAACACGGTCAGCTTCGGTGACGATGGCACGTACTCCGTCTCCGCGACAGAAATCGGCTCGCAGATGCAGGTGTCCTCCGGTGGGTACGTCATTCGTGACGGCCTGTCTCAGGACAGTCTCTTTCGCGACGCGTCGACCT